>JALOMZ010000366.1 GCA_025455205.1 Chitinophagaceae bacterium
TGCTCATGGCCACGCCGGGTCCTTTGAACTGGAACACTTCATGTTCAATCACCTGGCCGTCTTCCCCTTCAAACTTGATGGTGAGCTTGCCTTTTCCGGGCACCACAAAGTCGGTGGCGCGGTATTGGTCGCCAAAGGCATGACGGCCCACAATGATGGGAGCATCCCAGGTATTCACCAGGCGGGGAATATTATCGATCACAAT
Source organism: Chitinophagaceae bacterium (assembly GCA_025455205.1). Taxonomy (GTDB): domain Bacteria; phylum Bacteroidota; class Bacteroidia; order Chitinophagales; family Chitinophagaceae; genus Phnomibacter. Next base: position 206 of record JALOMZ010000366.1, read on the forward strand.
GGGCTCGCGGAATACAGTACCATCCAGGATATTGCGGATGGTGCCATTGGGGCTCTTCCACATCTGCTTCAGGTTGAACTCCTTTACGCGGGCCTCATCAGGGGTGATGGTAGCGCATTTGATGCCCACGCCATATTCTTTGATGGCGTTGGCGGCATCTACGGTAACCTGGTCGTTGGTGGCATCGCGGTGCTCTATGCCCAGGTCATAGTATTTGATATCGATGTCGAGGTAAGGAAGGATCAGTTTGTCCTTAATGAATTTCCAGATGATCCGGGTCATTTCGTCGCCATCCAGTTCTACCACCGGGTTGGCTACTTTAATCTTTTCGGCCATGATAAAGCAAACTTTTTTAGAGGTTCATTCGTAATGGTTGCAGTACTTTCAAAAGTGGCACTACAACAGTCTGTTTCGTGAAACGCTGGCAAATATATTCCAAACTGTTATTAGGCTGGGCAGGTTGCCTGGTGCTAATTACGTTATCGATTGCAGGATGCGGGCGTAAGGAGCGTTTCCCCGGTCCTGCCCCGGTAAATAGGGTGGCAGACACCACCTCCCGACCCGTTTTTACCGCCAGCTCCCTGAAATACCTTGCCCTCGGAGACAGTTATACCATTGGCCAGGGCGTTGCCGCCTCCCAGCGATTTCCGCAACAAGTGGCAGAGATGCTCACCATCAGGGGCAAAAAAATGAATGCACCCGAATATATTGCCACCACCGGATGGACCACCAGGGACCTGCTCACCGCCATCGCCAGCCTCAATCCCTCGTCAGACTTCGACATCGTAAGCCTGCTAATAGGGGTAAATAACCAATTCCGGGGCCTTGATACCGCCGATTACCGCCAGCAGTTTACCCAATGCCTGGAGGAAGCCATCCGGCTGGCCCGTGGAAAAAGGGAAAGGGTATTTGTGCTGAGTATCCCGGATTATGGGGCAACTCCCTTTGCCCGGCCTCTGGATCCGGGCCGCATCAGCCGCCAGATCAATGAATTCAACGAAATAAATCGCCACATCACCCTGGCCTACAATATCTCCTATACTGACATTACCCCGGGCACCCGGGAGGCTCCTCTCAAACCCAGCATCCTTTGTGCCGACAGCCTGCATTACAGCGGACTGGAATATGGCCGGTGGGCCGCTGCCCTGGTGCCTAAAATGGAGGCGGTGCTAAAGTAAAACTACCAGCCAAGGTGGAATAAGAGAAAAAGGTTCATGCCTGGCCCGGCAGCCCGATGCAGGCATCATATTGCGCAGGCCCCTTTTTGCATAGTCAAGCAGCAGTTATCAGGAGAGCGGAAAAATTGCTAAAATAGCCCCATGAAATTCATTCACCTCACCGGCCGGCTGGTGCTGGCCATTGCAGCCCTGATCATGATCAACACTGTCAATGCCCAATCCACCGAACCGGTACAGGTGGTGCAGGCCCAGCTGGATGCCTATAACCGCCAGGATGTCAAAGCCTTTGCTGCGGTGTTTGCGGAAGACTGCCAGCTCTTCAACAAGCTGGGCGATACCCTGCCCGCCGTTACCGGCCGACAGGCCATTGAAGAAAGATATGCGGCGCTGTTCAAACAATATCCCAACAACCGTTGTACCCTGCTGGGCCGCATGGTGGAAGGCAACAGCGTTATCGACCACGAACTCATTACCGGCCGGGAAAAGGAACTGCGCATCATTGCCATTTATGAGGTCAAACAAGGGCTGATTGCCCGGTGCTGGTTTATCCGCTGAACGAACCATTTGTCCGCTTTTGGCATTATAGCAACATTGGGTAATACCATAATCCTATAGTTTCGAATTTCAACATCAAAACATCCCGCTATGAAAAAACTGATGCTCTTTGCCACCCTGGCCATGATCATGACTTCCTGCTTCGGTCAAACCGAACGCAAACGCAACAGCCCCCATGAAACGGTGAGCAGCGATAACGTGAGTGTAACTTATGGCCGCCCGTACAAGAAAGGCCGCGTTGTATTTGGCGAGCTGGAAAAATACGACAAGGTTTGGCGCACCGGGGCCGATGAAGCCACAGAGATCACCTTCAAGAAGGATGGCATGTTTGCCGGCAAACCCGTGAAAGCAGGCACCTACACCCTGTTCACCATTCCCACCGCCGCCGACTGGACCGTTATCCTGAACAGCGAACTGAAGCAGTGGGGCGCTTACAACTACGACAAGATCAAGGACAAGAATGTGCTCGAAGCCAAAGTGCCTTCCAAAAAACTGGACAATGTGGTGGAGCAACTCACCATCAGCCTGAGTGCTTCGGCCATGACCATTGCCTGGGACCAGACAGAGGTTTCAGTTCCCCTGAAGTTCTGAGACTGAGTTTCTGCAACGCATAATACAACAGCCCCTGCCAGCATAATGCGCAGGGGCTGTTGCTTTGGAATCATGCTGTTAATTGGCTGACCAAATACCAGCCCTGCCTGCATAATAATCCAGATGCCAGCGGGATGCTGGCCAGGAAGCTGCCCATTTGCAATGGCCACAACAGTGTGACCACCGCCTCTATTTGGGAAAGTTAGTGGGGGGATTCAGGCGCCTTGGCGTGGTGGAGATGGCGCCCAGGAAAGCGATGATGGCATCAATTTCGGGGTTGGTGAGATCCAGCTTCTTCAACAAGGGTGATGTTACTGGCAGCAGGGAATCGCGGTCTCCCTTGTAGCTTTTGGGAAGGGGTGCCGGGTTGCCGAGGTTGTACAGGAACAAGACATCCTTAAGGGTGGGAAAATTGCCATGGTG
>JALOMZ010000043.1 GCA_025455205.1 Chitinophagaceae bacterium
TAGGACTGCCTTCAGCCGTACTCAGTCCGCCATTATCTGAAGTGAAAATAACCAGCGTGTTGTCCGACAGCTGTAGTTCATCCAGTTTCCTCAGTCTCCGTCCTACATTGCTGTCCATGTTTTCTACCATCGCGGCATATACAGGATTGTCCTGCAGCACACGCCGCTTCCAGCCCTCTTCCGCCTGCATCCAGGGTTCATCCTTCACCATGCGGCTTTGCCCGGATGGCAGCATGCCCTTCCGCTTTTCCTCATATTTCCGGATGAGTGCTGCCGGCGCCTGCAGCGGATTGTGCACGGCATACAGCGAGTGCACCATCAGGAAGGGCCGTTGGCCAATGGTATCCAGGAAGCCGAGGCATTCGCTGGTGAGCCGGTCGGTAAGGTATTCACCCGGCGGGCCATCGGCAAGCCGGGGGTTTTGGTAAGGCGTAAAAAAGCCACCGGTGGTATCATTCTTCCTGCCGGTGGGACTGCCCTTGCTCCAGCCGCCTTTGTTCGTTTGGAACCCCTGGTTTTCAGGCCAAAATCTTTCTTCTTCACCCAGGTGCCACTTCCCGGCGAAAAAAGTGGTGTATCCGTTGTTACGCACCTGCTCGGCCAGGGTATTTTCTTCCAGTGCCAGTTGATAGGCGGTGGCACTGCCAACCATTTTCTCATAGGCCCGGGCTTTGCCGTTTGCCTGCCTGCCCGGTATCCAGTCGGTGACACCTGTTTTCACCGGGTACTTGCCGGTCATAAGGCTGGCCCGGGTGGGGCTGCATACCGGGCTGTTTGCGTAGGCTTGCGTGAAGCGAACCCCCGCCCTTGCCAATGCATCCAGGTTGGGCGTTTCATAGAAGGTGCTGCCATAGCAGGACAGGTCTGCCCACCCCAGGTCATCGGCAATAATGATGAGCACATTGGGCCTTTCAGGCGTTGGCTGCGCCTTTGCCAAAGCGCACCACACAAACAAGCACCCTATCAGGACCAAGTGTTTCATACCGGATTTGTTTCTTAGTATTTACATCTTTTATTGGCAACAGGTATTACATTTCTGAATGTGTATCTTTTGCATGGCTCTTTGAGCACACTCCTTCCTCAGAGCTTCCCTTTCTGGTACAATCGCACATAATCGATCAGGTAGCTGGAAGGTAGCACGGTTTGTTGCAGGCTGCCGCCGCGGTTGCCCCCCATAGCCAGGTTCAGCAGCAGGTAGTGTGGCTGGTGAAAGGGATTTCTGCCATCAGTCTTATTGGCGATGTTCCGGATATCCATGCTGTTCAGCAGCATGCCGTCCACTTTCACCACCAGGCTGTCTTCATCCCAGTCAAGCGTCCAGGTATGGAACTCATTAGCCCAGGCAGTTCCGCCGAGCGAATCCAGGCGGTGAAAAGAACCATCCCATATGGCTTTGAATTTTCCGGTGTCGGCATAGGCGAAATTGGCCAGGATGCCGTTGTTGTAGTATTCCATGACGTCTATCTCGCCATTCGATGGCCACTGTCCGGCCACGCCCACCGTCCAGATAGCGGGCCACAAGCCTGTTTGGGCATCAATCTTTGCCCGCACTTCCAGCCTGCCATATTGAAAGGCATGCTCCGGGCGCATGGCCACGCTGGAAGAAGTATACTCTATGGAGGCTCTCCGGGATTTCCAATTACGGCTGCCGGCCTGGTAGCCAGGATTGGGTTTGGTTTCCCGCCGGCCGCTGATCACCAGATACCCTCCGCTGCAGGTGGCATTGTCGGCCTGGTACCATTGCGCCTCTTCATTGCGCACAAAGCCCTGCTCAAAACGCCACCTGGCAGGATCGGGCGGGCCGTCCTGGCTGAACTCATCCGACCACACCAACTGGTAGCCCTTATGGGTTGTGTCCTGCGCGTAAGCGCGCTGCATATTACCGGCAAGCAGGCAAATCAACAGGGCAGGAAATATGGTACCATTCATAGGCAATCAATGCAATACCTGACGAAAATAGGCAGCTCCCATTCGCTGCAGGGGGGACGAATGGTTCAGGTACAGGGGCAAATCCGCCAATACTTGCCGGCACCGCAGGATGTACACAGAGGTACTCTCACTGGACCATGATCCGCGACGCACAGGTAAAAGTGGGCAGCTCAAATCCCCGTTTTGCCTGGATAAATACCGATGACCTGAATGATGGCTATGACCGGAGCGGTAAAGCCATCAGCAATGACCTGCACATGTCGGCCGCAGGGTACATAATCATGGGCAAACGCTTTGCCCGGGAGGCGGTGCGTCTCATCAATGGCAACCTGTTGCAATAAGACAGGGGCTGATTGCTGCAAATAGTGTTGCCTGTGCAACGCCGGCAAGCATTGCCAGAGGCGCCTCACCCTACCTCATTTTCCTAACACGGGGTTAGCCAAAGGCGGGGACAACCGATAGGATTTCAAGGGTATTGAACGTAAACACCTTTGGAGTGGAACCAGGTCCGGCGTGCCGGCAATGTCTTCTCTGTTTCCGGCTGCCAGTCTTTAGGATGACTGAACCCACCGGGTTGCAGGCCGGCCTGGAAGGCGGCGGCGTCAAAGGGGGAAGCATTCTCAAGCAGGTGGGTGGCAATTTTTTCATACATGCGCCCCGCATCCTGCAAGGGCAAACGACTGGATGCTGCCGGGAGGGCCTCATTGTCTTTATTCATCAGCAGTTCATCCTCGGGGATGCTTTGTTGGTCCCCCAGGCTCCCGGCAAATACTGCCAGCAGCATCGGCACCATCATTTTCCTGATTCGAATAGCATGTTTTCTCATATAGCAGCTACTATCAAATACGTTTGACCAGGCAATTTAGTGTACCGCTCTCCCTTGCAGTGGGTACAAAGCGGGCGTTCGGCGTGTCAAAATGGTCTGAATGCACCCGCATTCGGGCATTAGCCCCTCTATCTTGAATGATTTGTCCCCCCGGCTGACGAAATCAACCCACAACATCAGAGGGAAGCTCGATACTTTGCCTGCACCCAGGCCCGCCTTTTGCAGGCCCCGGATCACGATAGCAGAAAAACAACATATGAAAAAACGCCAAGCACGTTTCCCAGGCAAGCCAATGATGCCCCAAGTATTCAGGACCCGTTTCGGAGCCGGTCTGCTTTTATCCCTTTCGGTCCTGCTGCAGGCCTGCCAACCGCAGGAGCAAAAGCCCGCTAAGCCCAACATCGTCATTTTCTATGTGGACGACCTGGGCTATGGTGACCTGGGATGCTATGGAGGCGAGACGGTGCAAACCCCATTTCTCGATAGCCTGGGTAAGGCGGGAATCATTTTTACCGATGCCCACAGCGTAGCGGCCACCTGTACACCCTCCCGCTATTCCCTGCTTACCGGCGAGCATGCCTTCCGGAACAAAGCCGAGATATTGCCAGGCGACGCCCCCCTGCTTATTCCGGAAGACAAACCCACCCTGCCAGCCATGCTCAAGCGGGCGGGTTACACCACTGCGGTGGTAGGCAAATGGCATTTGGGATTGGGCAATGGCAATGTTGACTGGAACGGCATCGTAAAACCAGGCCCCCTCGAAATTGGATTCGACTACAGCTTCCTGCTGCCTGCCACCGGCGACCGCGTACCCACGGTTTACCTGGAAAACCACGAGGTAGTGAATGCAAGCAAGGATGATCCCATTATGGTAAGCTACAGCCAGAAACTGAGTGGCTACCCCAACGGGTTGGACAGCCCGCAGCTGCTGCGCCAGAAGGCCGATACCCAGCACTCCAACACCATTGTCAACGGTATCAGCCGCATCGGGTACATGTCCGGCGGCCGGAAAGCCTTGTGGAGAGATGAAGATTTCCCAGAAGTTTTTTCCGGCAAAGCCAATGATTTTATTACGAAAAATCAGGATAAGCCCTTCTTCCTGTTCTTCGCCTTCCACGATATTCATGTTCCCCGGGTACCCAATGAAATGTTCGCAGGCAAATCGCCCCTTGGCCCGCGGGGGGATGCCATTGCGCAAATGGACTGGACTACCCGCCAGGTGGTGGAACACCTTAAAAAGCTGAACCTCCTGGAAAACACCCTCATCATTTTCACGAGCGACAACGGACCGGTACTGAATGATGGATATGATGATATGGCAGACAAACTCATTGGTTCGCACAAGCCGGCAGGCCCCTTCCGCGGCGGAAAGTACAGTGCCTTTGAAGCCGGCACCCGGGTGCCCTTCCTGGTGGCCTGGCCCGGAACCATTAAGCCGGGTACTTCCCAGGCCCTGATCAGTCAGCTGGACCTCTATCGCTCGCTGGCTGCGCTGGCAGGTGTGCCCCTAACGGGCAATGAGGCCATGGACAGCGAAGACCACCACGAGGCCTTGCTGGGCAAAAAGCCGGATGCCCGCGAATGGATGCTGGAAGAATCTTATACGATGTCGGCCCGGCAGGGATCCTGGAAATACATAGCTCCCATCCCGGAAAGCAAAAAAGTACCTTCCTTTATGGCCAATAAGGGCGTGGAAAGCGGCCTGGGCAGGGCTCACCAGTTGTATGACCTGTCTAAGGATCCGGGAGAACAGAAGAACCTGGCCGACAGCCTGCCCGACATGGTGCAGCGTATGCAACAATATATAGAACGCATTGTCAATAAAGGGAGTAAATAATGGCCAGGGCCCAATGCCCGTGGCGGGCGACCTGCCCGTAAGATTTGTTTGCCTGTGAAAAAAACAACCGGACACATATCGTCCCTGTTGCGCATGCTTTGCTGCTTGCCCATTGCCCTGTGGCTCTTTCCTGCCCGGGTTTGCGCACAAGAAGAGTTTTCGATAGACGTGCTGGATGTGCGCAAGGGATTGCTCAGCAACTTCGTCACCAAAACCATCAGCGACGACAAGCAGTTCCGGTATTTTGCCACCGAAGCCGGCATCTCCCGCTACGATGGCTATAGATTCAGGCATTACCGCCCTTCGCCCAATAGCCCGGGGTTGGTGAATGAGAACATTGAAACCCTGCTGACCGCAAAAGAGGGGCATGTATGGATTGGCACCAAAACAGGAGGCCTCAGCCGCCTGGATGTGAAGACACAGCAGCTGGAAAACTGGAATGATGTATTCAGCAGCATTTCCAGCAAGCCCCTGCGCATTGTATCGCTGGCAGAAGACCTCAAAGGAAATGTATGGGTGGGTTCCTGGAATATGGGATGCTTTAAGGTGGACCCGAAGCAGCGCAAGGTGGTAGAACATTTTCCGTCCACCAGGCCCATCTACAGCCTGCTGAGCGACACCCGGGGCACAGTTTGGTACACCGATGGCACCACTCTCTGCACGTATAAGAATGAAGATGGTTCACTCCAACGGTTCACGCAGCCATTCAATCTGTACCAGCTGGCGGAGGATACCGCCCGTAAACGCGTGTGGATGGTGGGCAATATCGGCGCCAACGATGTGCGGCTGGCCTACTATGACCAGATGCAGGGACAGGTGACAGAAGTACCCACCCGGCTGCAAGCCCGCTTTGTTTCCTCCCTGGCCATCGACCAGAAGATGCGCGTATGGCTGGGCAGTTGGGGCGACGGTCTGTATGTAAGCGATCCGGCCGTGAGCAGTTTCCACAAAGTAAACACCACCGGATTCAATGGCCCCGTGCGTAATACCAACCACGACGCCATCACAAACATTTATATCGACAAGCACGGCATTGCATGGTTGTGTACCGCGTATGGCGGCGTACTGGTACTCTATCCCAACAAGGGATTCCGAAACCTCAGCCATCCGCAGGTGGCCAAAGCGCAGGATAATAACATTATCTCTATCGGCAACGGCAACAACAACAGTTTGCTGTTGGGAAGCATATCGAGCGGACTGTCTGAAGTTGCCGACCTGCAGCAACCCGCCTTCAGGAACATGGGTAATATCCCGCCGGTGCGCATCAACCAGATCTATGCCAGAAATGGCAGGCAGTTTCTGGCTACCAATGAAGGCTTCTATGTTTTCCAACAGGGATGGAACAGCCAGCCGGCGCGCTATCTCCGCCAGGAAAAGGTCACGGCCATTTTACTGAGCGGCACCAATGATTTGTGGGTGGGCACACAGCAGCATGGCCTCAAGAAAATGACGCTGGGTGCGGCACCCGATACGGGACAAATCACCAGCTTCGGCGAATTTGCCCCTGCTCCCTACCAGATCGAAAACGACCGGATCAACAAACTGGTGGAAGACGCGGGGGGCAGGCTTTGGGTAGCCACGCATGCGGGCATCAACCTGTGGGACCCCGGCAAGAAACAGTTCCGGTCACACCGGGAATTGGTTGGCGAGAAAATGCCCCGCATCATCATCCATGATATGCTGGTCAGCAGCAACCATATGTACCTGGCCACCCCCAATGGACTTTACAAATTTGCCATCACCCGTGGCAAGCAAAACTCTCCGGTGCTGGAATTGGTGAAGCACTACAGCGAAGGAGAAGAACTGGTTAACCAGTTTGTGTGCGCGCTGCAGGAAGACCGCAATGGCAACATATGGTTCTCCACTACCACAGGCATTGCCCGGCTCAACGGCCATACCGGCCTGCTGCATCATTTTGGCAAGCAGGACGGCGTGCAAACCAATGCCTTCTATATCAATTCTTCTTACCGCGATACCCAGGGGCTGCTCTACTTTGGCGGCGACAACGGTCTGTTGTACTTTAACCCGGAGGCTGTAAGCACACAGTACGAGAAGCCCTCCATTGTGATGACGGGGCTGTTCATCAACAACCAACCGGTGGAAGCAGATGCGGTGGCATCAAAGAACCAGATACTTCCGCAGGCCATTCAATACCTCGATGACATCCGGCTGGGCTATGACAATAATGATATCGCCATTCAATTTGCCGCCAACGATTTCCTCGGCACAGAGAACATCCGGTATGCATACAAACTTTCGCCCCAGGATAAAGAATGGATTTCACTCCGCGACAAAAATGAAGTGTCCCTCACCGGTCTGAAGCCGGGCAAATACCGACTGGCCATAAGGGCCAACCGGAACAACCAGGGCTGGGGTAATCCCACCGAAATAGAACTGCGTATTGCCTATCCCCCATGGCTGGCCTGGTATGCCTGGGTGGTTTATGCACTGCTGGGTGCTGCCATCCTGGCAACCATCCGGAGGATCAGGCTGCGCCAGCAGAAATTGAAGGAGGAACTGCAGCGGGTGCAATTTGAAAAAGAAAAGGAACACGAGATCAATGAAGCCAAGATCAACTTCTTCACCAATATCTCGCATGAGTTCAGGACACCACTTACCCTGATACTCAGTCCCTGTACAGAATTGCTGGCCGATGACCACCTGACTGCCGCAAACAAGCATAAAATTTCCCTGGTGAAGTCGAATGCGCAGAAACTGCTTCGGCTGGTAAACCAACTGCTCGACTTCCGGAAATCAGAACACGGACTGCTGACCCTGCGCACCCATAAGGAAGATATCCGCAAAATGGTGCAGTTGCTGGTGAATGATTTTGCGCCGGCAGCCAATGCCAAGAAGATTGAACTGTCGTTCAACGCCGAACCTGGCGACATCAACGCTGATGTGGACAAGGCCCAGCTGGAGATGGCCATTAATAACCTGTTGAGCAATGCCATCAAGTTTACCCCTGCCGGCGGACGGGTGAGTGTCAAACTGAATGCACAACCCAACGCCCTCAGCCTGCAGGTAAGCGACAGCGGAATTGGCATTGCACCGGAGCACCTCGACAGGATATTCAACCGCTTCTATCAGGTGCCCGGCACCAACGGACAGGGCGGCGGCAGCGGCATCGGTCTGGCTTTTGCCAAAAACATCATAGAACTGCACCATGGCAGTATAGGCGTGCAAAGCACCCCCGGAAAAGGTACCAGCTTCACCATACAACTGCCCCTGCAACAGGCGGCAGACAAACTCAGGGAACCGGACCTGGCCGACGATGGACAGGAATATGAAGCAGCAGACCTGGCCGGTACCCAGCCCCCGCAGGAAGGCCAGTCCAAAAGCGCCAAAAAACAGGTAGTGCTGGTAGTGGACGACAATGCCGATATCCGGCAATACCTGGCCGGCCTGTTGCAGGAAGAGTATGAAGTGCTGGAGGCTGAAGACGGATCTGTAGGTCACAAAATAGCCGTGGAAGCGATGCCTGATCTGGTGATCAGCGATGTGATGATGCCTCAGATGAATGGTATTGACCTCTGCGCAGCACTCAAGCAGAATATGGCCACCTCCCACATCCCCATTATCCTGCTCACCGCCCGGGCCTCCGAAGCCTATGAACTGCAGGGTCTGCAAACCGGCGCCGACGATTATATCGCCAAACCTTTCAATCCGCTCATTGTACAGATGCGTGTTCGCAATATGCTGGAAAACCGGGCCAAACTGAAGGCCCACTACCTGAAAAAGGTTCGGTTTGAACCCGAAACGTCACCCGGTGAAAAGCCCGACAACCTCGATGATATTTTCCTGAACAACGCTATAGAACTCGTAAACAGCAACCTGCAGAACGAAAACCTCGGCATCGAGATGATGGTAGACCAGCTGTTCATGAGCCAGAGCACCCTGTTCAGAAAAATAAAATCCCTAACCGGCCTATCCATCACGGGTTTCATCCGGGCCCTGCGTATTAAGAAGGCGGCCCAACTGATCCTGGAAACCAATATGAAAATGACCGACGTGGCCTATGAGGTAGGCTTCAACGATTACAAGTACTTCAAAAAATCATTTCAGCAGCAGTTTGGCTGCCTGCCCTCGGAATACCGCGAAAAGCAATCGCAAAACCTTCAGGGTTGATCCATTTTGACCGAATCCCCCCCCTGTTTGACAGTATTGGCCCCGTGTTACCCTTCCGGATTGCCCAATTTTGAAAGAGGAATAGCGCACAACGCGCATTCAATTTCATCAACTAAAACGTAGCTTGTTTATGAAGGGTACATTTTTAAGGAAAAGTGGAGCCATTGCCTTCGCTTTTTTATGCCTGACCATGTTTGCCCAGGCGCAGAATCAGGATGTACGCATTACCGGCACCATCCTGCTGGCCGGCGACAATAAGCCTGCTGAATCAGCAACCATCCAAATCCTGCCCGGAAACCGAAGCG
>JALOMZ010000044.1 GCA_025455205.1 Chitinophagaceae bacterium
GCCCATCCGTATAAGCGCCACAGGTGCCGATCCGAATAATATGATCCGCCCCGAATTCTGTATACAGCTCATATGAGTAAATGCCTATGGAAGGACACCCCATGCCGCTGGCCCCAACACTGATTGGCTTGCCTTTATAAGTACCGGTATAAAACAAAACATTTCGTGTTTGACTCACCAGCACCGCCTGCTCCAGAAAATGGTCGGCAATCCATTTGGCCCGCAGGGGATCTCCAGGCATCAGCACGGTTTTGGCCATACTGCCCGGCAAAGCATTAATATGAATACTCATGGTTGCAAAGTAACAGCAGCGCGGGCATTGTATAGCCATTTATGCAGGCTGCGGCATGCACTGCCAAACACCTCTTAAATGGCATGCAGCGGAATGGTAAAACCAGTACATTCACGATCCAAAAATTGCCCGCATGTTCAAACGATTGACGCCATTTTGTATGCTATTTGCCTTGCCTATCCTACACGCCTGCCAATCAGGGAATGCTGCAGAGGAGGCAGCCAGGCAAGCCTTTACCAGTCTGATTCCCCGCCCGGTGGAAGCCTCCCCCGGGGAAGGCTTTTTCACGCTTACAGACAGTACCGTTATCAGTGCTGATAAAAATGTACCCCAACTGGAAAGGCTGGGCAGCTACCTGTCGGGCCTTTTGCAGCCGTCTACCGGCATGGCCATACCCGTAAAGGCCGAAGACGGCAGCGGCCGCCACCGCATCAGGCTGATGCTGACCAGTGATTCCGCCCTGGGACAGGAAGGGTACTTCCTGCAGATTGCAGACAGCATGATCACGCTGCAGGCCCACCAGCCTGCAGGCATATTCTATGGCATACAAACCCTGCGCCAATTGCTGCCCCCGTCCATTGAAAAGAAAGAGCGGCAGCCGGGTCCCTGGCTGTTAGCAGCCGGCACCATCCGCGACCAGCCTGCCTTCGCCTTACGTGGGTCCATGCTCGATGTAGCCCGGCACTTCTTTGGGGTGGCAGACATCAAGCGTTATATAGACCTCCTGGCCTACTACAAAATGAATACCCTCCACCTGCACCTCAGCGACGACCAGGGCTGGCGTATTGAGATCAAGAAATGGCCACGGCTCACGGAATATGGAGGCAGCACCCAGGTGGGCGGCGGCAAAGGCGGATTTTACACGCAGGAGCAATACAAGGAAATAGTGCAGTATGCAGCCGATCGATTCATTACCATCATTCCGGAAATTGACATGCCCGGCCATACCAATGCAGCGCTGGCTTCCTACCCTGAACTCAACTGCAACCCCAAGGATCCCAACCCCAAATTATATACCGGCATTGAAGTAGGCTTCAGCACTTTCTGTACCACCAACGAAAAAGTGTACGGGTTTGTGGAAGATGTGGTGCAGGAGATTGCGGCCATCACGCCCGGACCTTATTTCCACATGGGTGGCGACGAAAGCCATGTAACTCCCAAGGAGGAATACATCCAATTTGTAAACAGGGTACAGGGCATCATCAACAAACACGGCAAGCAGGTGATTGGATGGGATGAAATAGCTACAGCTACCCTGCTGCCCAATTCCATTGCCCAATACTGGTCCGATTCCACCAATCCCAAGCGGGCGGTACAACAGGGAGCCAAACTCATCCTTTCGCCGGCCAAACGGGCGTATATGGATATGCAGTATGATTCCACCACCCGCCTTGGTCTGCACTGGGCAGGCTACATTGAGGTGGATGATGCCTACAATTGGGATCCTGCCACCCTGGTAGACAGCGTGGGCACGGAGCATATGCTGGGCATTGTGGCCCCGCTGTGGACAGAAACCATCCTGAATATGGAAGACATTGAGTACATGGTATTTCCGCGCCTGCCGGGCTATGCAGAGATCGGCTGGTCGCCTGCTAACGGAAGAAGCTGGGATGAATACAAGCAGCGCCTGGGCAGGCATGCCCGGCAAATGCAGGCCATGGATATCAATTTCTACCGGTCTGCCAGGGTAGCCTGGGCAGATAAGTAAATACCGGATTGCATATCATAAGAAGAGGGCCGCTTGTGAGCGACCCTCTTTTTTATGTTCCAAAATCGTTGAGAAAAATTTGCGAAGTAGCTTGCCTTTCATGGCCCCTACCAACCCATTCTTTCACGCAGGCCACGGATATGGGCCACATGGTGCCGGCCATGCCATGCATACATGCCCAGCAAGTACCACAGGGTATGTTGCAGTCCGGTGCCCGAATGCACGTAGGTACGATTCCATTGATCATCTTCCACTTGCTTCAGCAGTGTGTACAGCCGCTGATGCAGGCAATGCAGCAAGGTGGTGGCATTATTCACCGGCAGGCTCGCATCGGCCATCAGCACCCAGCTGTTCTCATCGTAAGCCTTCACAGTGGGATTGTCTTCGCTCAGTGTAAGTTTCATGCGGCAGTAGGCATTCACGTGGCTGTCGGCCAGGTGATGCACCACCTGGTGCACCGTCCAGCCACCTTCGCGGTAAGGGGTATGCAGTTGCGCTTCATCGAGGTTTTCGATGGCTGCCTCCACCATATTCGGCAGCTGGGCAATATCTATGAGCCAGTCGCGCTTCTGGTCTGCCGAAAAGGGCTGCGGCTCATAGGTGCCAATGGGATAACGGATGTCGCTCATTGTTGAAGTATGAAAAGATAAAGCAATAGAAAAAGGGACAGCACCGGCAGGCGCTGTCCCTCTGTAAAAGGCTTACTGGGCATTCTGCACTATATCCAGCAGTTCCACCTCAAAGATGAGGGTGGCGCCACCGGGAATTACAGGAGGAGAGCCCTGCGCACCATAGGCCAGCTGATAGGGAATATAGAATTTGTACACAGACCCTACCGGCATCAATTGAACGCCCTCTGTCCAGCCGCGGATCACGGCATTGAGGGGAAACTGGGCCGGCTCGCCCCGGTCGCGGCTGCTGTCGAACTTGGTGCCATTGATGAGGGTGCCGGTATAGTGTACTTTCACCGTATTGGTGTCAGCGGGCATGGGGCCGGTGCCCAGTTTGATCACTTCATACTGCAACCCGCTGGCTGTTTCCTTCACCTCCGGGCGTTTCTTGTTTTCTGCCAGGAATTTGGTACCCTCGTCAATGGTGGGCTGTATTTTTTTGGTAGCGGCTTCCTGCAGCTTCTGTCTCAGTGTTTGGTCTGCCATTTGTGGGTTCATTTTCAGTTCGCGTCCTTCAATCATGTCCTTGAATCCTTCCAGCAGGGCGGTGTAGTTCAGCTTGTCTATGCCCTGCTGTTTGAAGAAACTGCCATCCAGTATACCCAGTGCATAGCTCAGGCTGTCGAGGCCGGTTTTCATTACAAATGCCGGAGCGGCAGGCTTGGGTGCCGGTTTGGCGGTGGTGGCCGGTTTGGTGGCCGGAGCCGGCTTTGCCGGAGGTTTCGCCGTTGAAGTCTTGGTTTGTGCAGTGGCGCCTGCACTCATGGCTACCGCAGCGGCAGCAATCAGGATTTTCTTCATGTGTACTGTCTGTTACTGGTTTTAATCTTCTCGTAATGCATGGCCGGTGAGGTGGATGAATACGTCTTCCAGGTTGGCTTTTTTCATCTCCTTTGGCCTTTCGAAGCCCGATGCCACCAGGTGGTCAATCAAAGCATCGGGCGAATCTATGGCAATTATCTTTCCCGCGTCCATTATGGCCACGCGGTCGCACAGCACCTCCGCCTCGTCCATATAATGGGTGGTAATGATAACGGTGGTTCCCTCAGAGCGGATTCGCTTCACCAATTCCCATAGGTTACGGCGCGCCTGGGGGTCAAGACCCGTGGTGGGTTCATCCAGGAAAACAATCCGCGGCTTATTGATGAGGGTGGTGGCAATGGAGAAACGCTGCTTCTGCCCCCCGCTCAGTTCCTTGTATTTGGCTTTTGCCTTGTCTTGCAGGTTCACCAGTTGCAGCAGTTCCAGCGGGTCCACCCGCTGGTTGTAAAGCCCGCCGAACATTTCAATCAGCTCCCGCAGGTTTAGCCCGGGATAGAATCCGCTGGTTTGCAGCTGCACCCCAATAACCTTCTTGATCTCATGGGGCTGCTGGTCGAGGTCGAAGCCATCTATCACTACCTTCCCGCTGGTTTTGGCACGCAGGGTTTCCATGATTTCCAGTGTAGTGCTTTTGCCGGCACCATTGGGACCCAGCAAGCCGAATATTTCACCCTCCTTTACCTCAAAGGAAATGCCCTTCACAGCTTCAAAGCTGCCATAATGCTTGGTAAGGTTGGATACAGAAATGATCGTTTTCATGTGTGTTTCGCACCCGGCATGGAGGGCTGTAGCCCCGGCACCTCCCATGGCGGCTTTTGCGCCAAAAGTAACAGAGTTTCCCCCGCTTTTCCGGTTAAAATACATAAATCGTCCACAATCCTGCCTTTCCCCCAAAACGCCCGAAGTCAGGCCGGGCAACCATTGGGAACCCTGACTTTAGCGGCACCTGTGCAATGCCGGGCAGATGCCTGCATAATTGGCCTGCTCAGCCATGCTCCTGCAGGCATTCCGCCAGTTCCTCCATCATATCGCGGCTTCCAATAAAGAGGGGCATCCGCTGGTGCAGGGAGCTGGGCTGTATGTCGAGAATAGGCTGCACCCCGTTGGTGGCCATGCCACCGGCCAGTTGTACAATGAAGGCCAGGGGATTGCATTCATACAGCAGCCGCAACTTGCCATTGGGACGGTCTGTGGTGCCCGGGTACATGAAGATGCCGCCCTTGATCAGGTTACGGTGAATATCGGCCACCATGCTGCCAATATAGCGTTCGGTATACGGGCCGCCATTTTCGGCCGATTTGGTTTCACAGCGCTTCAGGTAGTTCTGAACCCCTGGACTGTACTTGCCGAAATTGCCGTAGTTGGCGCTATAAAACCTGCCATGCGGCGGGCATTGCATATTGGGATGGCTGAGGCAAAATTCACCCACGCTGGGATCGAGGGTGAACCCATTCACACCGCGGCGCGTGGCGTACACCAACATGGTGCTGCTGCCATAGATCACGTAGCCCGCTGCCACCATGCGATTGCCCGGCTGCAGAAAATCCTCCATCGTCACAGGCTGCCCCATGGGCGAAATGCGCTTGAAGATGGAGAAGATGGTACCGATGCTCACATTCACGTCGATATTCCCGCTGCCATCCAGCGGATCCATCAGCAATACATATTTGCTGTTGTTGCTCAGCTCATCGTCGAAAACAACAATATCATCATTCTCCTCGCTACCCACCCCGGCACAATAAATACTGTGGTTAAGCAGGTCTATCAGTGTCTTGTTGGCAAAATCATCCAGCTTCTGCACCTCTTCCCCCTGCACATTCTCGGTGCCCAGGGCGCCGAGAATATCCACCAGTCCGGCACGGTTCACCTCGGCATTGATCCTCTTGCAGGCCAGGCCTATGGAACGGAGCAAACCACTGAGCTCGCCCGTGGCTTGGGGAAAATTGCGGAGTTCCTGGATGGTGAATTCATCCAGCGTCATCACTTTACGTACCTGGTACATGCAACAATTGTTTTAAGGTATGGAGGCCCATAAGCACACGTCAGCACAACTGATCAAACCAGCGGCCGACCCATCAGGCAGTGGATCAAATGGGAATGCAAATTAACGGCAAAACAGCCGTTTCCGGCCGCTTCATTTACTCCTTTATTGGTAAACCGGGCACCGTTCAACCACGTACATTTGCAGCGCTGTGTGAGTAGTGTAAAGCTTACACACTAACATTTTCCCTTATGCAGGTACACAAGTTTGGCGGCGCCAGCCTGGGCACAATAGATCGAATCCGGAATGTGGCCCATATCATACGCGAACACACCCAACGGCCATCGCTGATTGTGATCAGCGCCATGGGCAAAACCACCAATGCCCTGGAAAAAGTAGCGGAGGCATTTTTCGATGGCAGGCGCGATGATGCGCTGGCCCTTTTTCACCAGGTGAAGCAACAACACATCAATACGGCCAAATACCTGCTGGTGCTGCATTACAATGCCTGCGTTGAACAGCTCAACAATTTCTTCACCGAGGCGGAATGGCTGCTGCACGACAGGCCGGTGCGCGACTACGATTATTACTATGACCAGCTGGTTTGTATTGGCGAATTACTGAGCAGTACCCTGGTATCCTTCTACCTGAAAGAAGAGAAAATCGACAATGAATGGCTGGATGTGCGCGATGTATTGCGCACCGACGCCAACTTCCGGGAAGCCACCATCAACTGGCCGGCAACGGACATGCATATGCAAACCCAGGTGCAACCGCTGCTGCAAAAAACGGGCCTGGTGATAACCCAGGGCTTCATTGGTTGCACAGACGACAATGAGAGCACAACGCTGGGCCGCGAGGGAAGCGACTATTCCGCCGCCATTTTTGCCAACCTGCTGCAGGCAGAGAGCCAGACCATCTGGAAGGATGTTTCCTCTGTGATGAATGCCGATCCCCGGCAGTTTGAAGAAGTGATACCCATTCCGGAGCTCAGCTATGAGGAAGTGATCGAGATGGCCTACTATGGCGCACAGGTAATACACCCCAAGACCATCAAGCCGCTGTACGAAAAGAAGATACCGCTTTATGTGAAGTGCTTCCTCGACCCCAATATGCCCGGCACTGTTATTACCCGAAAGAAAGCTACCCACCTGCCCCCTATCATCGTGAGAAAAGAACACCAGGTGCTGGTGGAATTCCAGAGCCGCGACTACTCCTTCATTGGGGAGCATTCCGTAGGGCAGTTGTTCCAGTTGTTTGAACAGGTGAAGCTGAAACCCAACCTTACGCAGAACGGGGCCATCCGGTTCACGGCCATATTCGACGATCACCTTGAAAAGCTGCAGCATATTGCATCGGAAGCAGAAGCCTGGCTGAATGTGATGATGCAGAAGCAGCTTACCCTTTTTACAGTACGTCACTATACGGAGGAGGTGTTGAACTCCCTGATCAAAGACCGCCAACTGCTGCTGATGCAACGTACGCCCGACACGGCGCAGTTCCTGGTGCAAAACTGAGCGCAGCACCAATAAAAAACCAGGCAGCTCCTTGCGGGTGCTGCCTGGTTTGCATTTGAGGCCAGAGATACTAATCTTCTTCTTCCTCTTTTTTCACCTCCACCACCTTAGGCTTCGCCTCCACCACAATATTCTGCACCAGTTTCATGGGCACGGCTTTGTCCTGCCGCATGGCCGGCGTCCATACCGGCATGGATTCAAAACGTTCGATGATAAGGTTGTTCATTTCATTGTTGGCCCGGGCTCCCGGTTTCACATTCACCACATTACCTTTTACATCCACCACAAAATCCACGTCAATGAAAATGCGCCTGGGACCAGTTTCCGGCATAAACTGCGACAATTCTGCCCCCAGGGCATCAATGTATTTCTGGAATGCATCCAGGCCACCCGGGTACTTGGGCTGTGAATTCACATATGGATAGAAATCTGTGTCGGCATATTGCACCGTCCTTGCTGCCTGGCGGCGGGGCTCGGTGTTTTCCCTGAATTTGGGTGGTGGCGGTGGCTTCTTGGGAATGGTATATTCCTGCAGCATCAGGTACTCACCCTTGCCGTTGATCATAAGCGCAGGCAGGTCCTTGTGTTGGTTGAAGTAGTAATATACCTTTTCCATGGTGCGCGCCATGGGGGCATAATCAGGCCGGTCTGTCAGAAACTTCTCCAGGTATTCCTTGCTCTTCTCGTTTTTGAAAACCACAGGCATCACATGTATGGGAATATAGTCCTGCCCTTCATGTTTGGTTATGGCGGCCAGCACATACAATTCCTCAATCATATGGTCTGTAATGGGGATGCAGCCCACGGTTACACAACTGCCATGCACATAGATCTCCCCACCGGGCTTTTGCGGATCGGCCAGCAACCGGTCGCTTGGATTGGGATAGTTCACGCCAAGTGCCAGGTGGTAGCTGCTGTTGGGCCTGAACTGGTTTACATAATAGAAACCTTCCGGCACCTGGTAATCGCCCTCCAGACGCTTGGGACCCAGGCCGCCGGCCAGGGCACACACGTTATAGGTTTTGAAAAGGCGGTATTTCTCCTTTTTATCCTGCTTCACCCAAACTTCCAGCCGGCTGTCGAACTTGAAAGAACGCAGGTACATGTATTTGGCGGGCCATTTCAATCCCTTGGCCTCAAATTCCTGCTTCAGGAATTGTTCCTTGGCCTCAAAAGCTGCCCCTACCCGCTTGAAGGATTTCTGAAAACTCAGAAAATCCTTCTGGTTAGGGGGCTGAGCTGCCAGGGGCATGGTTGTTGCCGTGCCTGCCAGTATGAGAAATGATGTAAGCCAGTTCCAGTTCACGCCTATGTTTTTTTAACGGGTGTAAGCCTGCAGGAAGATGTCCCTTCCCTGAGAATAACGCAAAAACTGTCGCAAAATTACAGGTTCCCCCTGGCTTCCTGCTCTCTTTCTATGGCTTCAAAGAGCGCCTTGAAGTTGCCTTTGCCAAAACTTTTGGCGCCTTTGCGCTGTATGATCTCGAAAAACAGGGTCGGACGGTCCTGTACCGGCTTGGAAAACAGCTGCAGCAGGTAACCCTCATCATCGCGGTCCACCAGTATGCCCAGTTCTTTCAGCGGTTCCAGGTCTTCGTCTATATGGCCCACCCGGTCAAGCAGGTCGTCGTAGTAGGTATTGGGTACCCGCAGGAATTCCACGCCGCGGTTGCGGAGTTCGGTAACGGTGGCTACAATGTCGTGGGTGGCCAGGGCCACATGCTGGCAGCCTTCGCCGTCATAGTATTCAAGGTACTCCTCCACCTGGCTCTTCTTCTTCCCTTCGGCCGGCTCGTTGATCGGGAACTTTACATAACCGTTGCCATTGCTCATCACCTTGCTCATCAGGGCTGAATATTCCGTGGAAATATCCTTGTCGTCAAAGCTGAGGATATTGCGGAAGCCCAGCACCTCTTCGTAAAATTTCACCCACTTGTTCATCTGGTTCCAGCCAACATTGCCCACGCAATGGTCCACATAGAGCAGGCCCGTGTCGGCCGGGGCGAAGTACGGATTGCTCCAGGGCCTG
>JALOMZ010000045.1 GCA_025455205.1 Chitinophagaceae bacterium
CTCTTGGGTGGACATGGCAAAACAATCTTAGTGTGAGGAGATAATTCCTTCCAACTAAAGACACCTGATCAAAAAAAAAGAGGGGGTGGGAGAGAAAAATTATTTCAGATAAAGCAGTACCGCGGCAGCAACCAGGAGGTCAATTTTATTCGTAATGTGTTGACGCACAGACCGTTGGGCCAATTTAAGGTACTCTTTTACTGTATACAGTGAGATGTTCAGTTCCCGGGCAATTTCTTCCTGCTTCTTGCCGGTTTGCCTGCTCAGGATATATACTTTCTTCTGCTGGGGTGGCAAACGCTGTATGGCTTCCTCTATTATTTGACGGTATTCTTTTTCGATCACGTTGGTCTCTGCAGAGGCAGTTGTGCCCTCTGCTTTGTCCAACAATCTGCTCATGGCCAGTTTTTCCACCGCCAGATCCCTTAAATAGTTGCTGCAGGTGTTTTTTGCTACGGTGCGCAACCAGCCATTGAAATATTGAATACCAGACAGTTCGGTCCTTTTTTCCCAAACTTTCAGAAATACATCCTGCACAATTTCCTCAGCCTGCACCTCTGATCTTGTCAGGTACATGCCCAGTGAATAGATCTTGTTCCGGTAATGGTCGAACAGTTGACGGAATGCCACTGCGTCGCCTTCGGCTACCCGCACCAGCAGGTCCTTCTCATTATGCAGCAGGCTTTCAGGCAATCAATGGTCCTCCTTCAATAGGCAAAGTTGAACCAAATCTAAGATTCCTGCCAAATTCAACCTTTTTATTATGCGGGATGTGGGAGGCTGCTCCGGCGTGCCAGGTCACTGCCAAATACTGCGGAGGCAGGCCCTGGCCCGACATCTCAAATCTGCGAAAGCCCCAAAGCCTTTCGCGTCGGCCGCAGCGCACCGAAAATGAGCAGCATGTCCGGCCAAGAAAACGGGAAGCGGAGGAAGAAGCTCCCCAACTGATTCTCGCAGATTTTGATCAAGGGATCATAATCATTAATAGTGGTGAAGTCCACTCATTGGATTTGCATTTGCCCGAATAGCGCATTGAGCCGTCCTGCCCACATCATTGGTAGTGGTTCCGCAGAAAGATCAGATTTTCCGATTTACCATGAATCGGGATGGTTAATTTCTTCTTACGGCCCAATCCTTTCGCCGTTCCTACAAGGCTCCCGATGGCTAAGCCGTAAATGGCACCGGCGCCAACCTCCTGCAGGCTTGCCCCTGAGTTATCAGCGCTGCTCACAAAACCACCCACGCCGTCCACAGCACCTTCCGCAACCGATCGGCCAAATTTCTTCTTTTCGTACACAATGGCTGCCCGTATGTATTCCACTTCTATCTTATGATAATTGCCCACTGGCCGGATGAAATACGCCGACAACTTAAGCGGGCTGTTAAACGGGGCTGCATCTAATACAATATAATCAAGGGTAATGTCAACAACCCGGCCTTCTATAGACAATGCATCTTTTGCAACGATCACGATATTCGGACGATTATTTTCCTTCCGTACCTGGACAGAATCCTGCGCGCTGGAAAAAGCGGTAATGGCAAGGGCCATCATCGCCCATGTGAGTTTGATGCGTGTGTTCATCGATGATAAAAATAATACATGAATCCAATCTTTCAAGTGCCTGTCAGCCCCTTTCAAAGCATTTTGGCGATCCGCCATTTTGCCTGCCCGGATGCATTACTGGCGGATAATAATGACGCCCAATCGGCGGATTGGTACGCCCAAAAAAGCTCAGTTACCAACCTGAAGCAAGCCAGCGTTTATGATCACAAGCACAAAACAGCCCGTCACCGGCCGGTAACTTTGTTGCTGTAAAACCTGATCCGTCATGAGTAATTCCACCGATAATGCGAAGCCCTTTGTAGCTGCCAGCAGCATTGACTATGCCAGCGGCGCCGTGGTAAGCAAAACGATATTGAAAAATGCGGCAGGCAATATCAGCCTGTTTGCCTTTGATGCCGGCGAAGGCCTGGCCGAACACAGCTCGCCGCATGCCGCCCTGGTACAGGTGCTGGATGGCGAAGCCGAAATAACCATTGGCGGCCTGCCGCATATGCTGCATGCCGGCGAATGCCTGCTGATGCCCGCGAATGTTCCGCATGCGCTGAAAGCCACACAGGCTTTCAAAATGATGCTGACCATGATCAAGGGATGATCGTTCTCCTCCCAATTCGGGGCAAGCCGTTGCCGGCAGAGGGATCCGTCACATGCCATAATCCCTGAATTCCTCACTTTTGCCTCACCATGTCAACCAACAACGTGATCATTGTGGGCGGCGGCCTCAGCGGCCTGACCCTGGCTTACCTGCTCCAAAAGAAAAATATCAGCACCACCCTGTTGGAAGCCTCTAACCGGCTGGGTGGCCGCATTGAAACCGTGCAGGCACCACTGGGCACCCCGCTGGAAATGGGTGCCACCTGGTTTGCAGACCAGCACTTCTACCTGATGACCCTGGTACGCGAACTGGGCCTGCAGCCCTTTCCGCAGTATGCGGAAGGCATCGCCCTGTTCCAGACCAAATCGTTTGAACCGCCGCAGCAGTTCTATGTACCCGAATCGGAACAACCCTCCTACCGGCTGGCAGGCGGTACTCAAATGGTCATAGATACACTGGCAGAAAAGTTAGCGGGTACCGATATACGACTGGAGGCAAAAGTGACTGCCATACAGGCTGCCGCAAACGGCATCGAAGCTGTACTGGCCGATGGATCGGCACTGCAAGCCGGCAGGGCTGTAGTATGCATACCCCCGCAACTGGCAGCCACCTCCATTCAATTCTCGCCGACACTTCCTGATTCCATCCTCCAACTGCTGCCCGCCGTTCAAACCTGGATGGCCGGGTCTGTGAAGTTTGCCATCGAATACGCCACGCCTTTCTGGCGAAACAAGGGCTTTTCGGGCATGCTGTACAGCCATGCCGGCATCATCATGGAAATGTATGATCACTGCAGTAAGGAAGAAGACAGGTATGGCTTTACCGGTTTCCTCAATGGTGGCGCAGCCCAATACAGCCAGGAGGTACGCCGGGAATACGCACTGCGCCAGCTGGGCGACCTCCTGCGCGAAGAAGCATTGCATCCCAGTGCCTATCACGACAAGCTATGGACCGGTGCGTTCATAGCCGATGACAACCCTGTGATTCTCCGGCCGCACCAAAACAACGGTCACCCATTACTGCAGCAAGCGTATATGAACGGTGCCCTGCATTTTGCCACCACCGAAACCGCCACTGCTCATCCAGGATATATGGACGGCGCCGTGGAAGCTGCCATGCGGGTGGCAGCCTGTATTTGATAAGTGCTCCAGGTAAAATTTGGGCTGCATAATGCACATCCCCCCCCTTTGCCGTCAATACCACCTGAAGACTGATTCCACCAGGGATTGTCTGCATTTTAGTATTGATTTTTCGTAATGAATTCCCGGCCACCTAGTGCCAGGAAATCCCCGCAAGTATCGCCGGTTCGGCTCGGAAGGGGTGCCGTGACAATAGTCACCAGAGGCGGTGACGACTATCATTTGTCCCCGCACCATGCTGCTCAACCTTTACACCCTGTGTAATAAAACCTATTCTTTCATCAGCCTGTCAGCTGGAAGCAGTTTATCCGTAAATGGATGTTTGCTTCTCCATTCAGTCAGCCAGGCTCACTTCTGCACAATGAAAAAACTAACTGCGTTCCTGATTGCATTCGGCACCATTATGTTCGGTTATGCCCAGGTTGGCCATATCATGCAGGGTATTGGCGCCGTGAACACTTCTATGGGCGGTGCGGCCACTGGCCAGGCCATTGACCTCAGCGGCGCCATTTACTGGAATCCTGCAGGCATTGCGGCGTTCAAGGGAAAACAACTGTCAATAGATGCCGGTTTGTTCTTGTCTGCACCCAGCCTGTCCTCCACCGTTCCCACACCCGGAGGCCCCATGAGCGGCACCACCGAGGATGAAAGAGGTGCCTCTGTGATGCCGGCCATTGCCTATGGGTGGAATAAGAAAGATAGCAAGCACCATTTTGCCTTGTCTGCATTTGGCGTGAGCGGATTTGGTGTCTATTTCCCCGAAAACATGAGCAACCCCATCAATATGCCTCAAAGCATGGGTGGATTCGGCACCATTCGGAGTGATTATATGCTCATGCAAGTAGGCTTCACTTATGCTTACGAATTATCGGACAAATGGTCCGTGGGCATTCAACCCTTGTTGAACTGGTCGGCCCTGCAACTGGAACCCAACCCACTGGCGTCACCAAGTATGACAAAAGGCTATCCCAAAACCGATAAAGCCAGCGCCTTTGGTGCAGGAGCACAAATTGGCCTCTACTATAATTCCGGAAACGGCTTCAAAGCTGGCCTCTCTTACAAAACGCAGCAGTATTTCAACGAATTCACATTGAAGAACCAATACCTCGATGGAAGCGCCGCCCCGGATACCAAATTTACCATGAACTACCCGGCCATTTTCTCCGCCGGGCTGGGCTATTCAACAAAGCAATTAGACATAGCTGCAGATTATAGAATGGTGAATTATGAAAGCACAGATGGCTTCAGTGAAGAAGGATGGACCAGCACGGCCAGTGTGAAAGGATTTGGCTGGAAAAACATTTCAGTGGTGTCGGCTGGTATTCAATACAAGGGATTTGAAAAAGTTCCGATCAGGGTTGGCTACACCTATAGCAGTAACCCCATTTCCAGCGAACTTGCCTTTTTCTCCGTACCTGCCACGGCCATCATTAAGCATGCTTTCCAGATTGGCACAGGTTTTCAGCTGGGCGCTAAGGGCAGGATCAACCTTACCTACCACCATGGCACCAGTTCGGGCGAAACCAGTGGTCCTTTGTGTAATCCTATGATGATCAGCCCGTCAAATCCCTATGGAGCTATTCCCGGATCAAGGGTGGCTTATGACATGAGTACGGATTTGTTCCTGCTGGGTTATCATATTGATTTCTGACAACAGAAAAATTTCAACAAATGGGATGCAGGCATATCGCGTGCATCCCATTTGTACAAGGAGAGGAAAGGTTTGATGGATCAAGCCGTTCACCTGGCCCGGCAATCGTCATATGCGTTGGCGAAAACGCATTGATGATCTGTCATTCGCCCACCAATTCCGTAGAGCGTTTTGATAAAGGCCATCAGTATCAATTGAACACCTTCTCGAAAATAGTGACCCAGGAAGACCTTTGCTTGTATTCGGCCTCCCGGCCATAACATCCTTCCCCTTCATAGATGGCATCGGCATCATACTGATTACTCACCCGACTGCGGCTTCGGATGTAACCCCGCTCCCGCAGGTTCATCACTTCTGATGCCATGGCGCCTTTTACCCATTGCACCATCATGGCATGATCCAATTTTTCCGGCTTGTACGCCAGGGTAACCAGAATGTAGGCCTTTGAATTATAATCATTCTCCTTTTCAAATATGTATACCAGGCAAGCATGCTTATAGGTGGTGGCATTGGTCTGACTGCTGGCGACAGGCTTCTGATCCGGTGTATTCCAGGGCACCACCATTCCCTGGGCATTTACCTTATAGACCGAATCGTTTCGCCGTAATTGCGTGGTGGAATAACTGGTTCCCAACACAAGCGAATCAAACTGGAATGAATAGGTCATTTTGCCCTCCTTGTTGATTAAGCCCCACTTATTGCGGTAATGCACCGGCGCCTGATTGTTGGGAAACATGAATGGAAATGCCATATCGGCCGCTACAGGCTTGAACGCCATCAACCCCTGGTCATTCGCATAGGTCCATTGCTCCCGCCCCACCATAATGGGGATCATCCTATCGGCATCAAACAGCTTGTCGATGGCTGGTTCAAAGCGGGTTTTATAGAAAGCATCCCGAATCTTCTGAGGTACAGTCAGGAATTTGCCCTTTTCCTGGTTGGCCGCAATGTCAAACAGGAAAACGGTGTCGGCCCAGAAATAGGCCAGTAGCTTGTTGAGGTCATGAACTTTGGTTGCACCAGGCATTTTCATGCTCAGTCGCTCCCCACTCCGGTTGTAAAACTGGAACCCGCCGCCTTCCTGCTGCCCGGTGCATTGAATCCTGTAAGCGTTCTTATATAAGTTGATCCAGTAGTTGGAGCAAATGAGATAGCCCTGCGGATGAAAGAGGTTACCGTCTGCACTCACAAAGCCCGGATCGTATACCGAAATGGTGCCGGGAAATTTGAATTGACCTGTTTTTTCGTTGCGCAGAAATTTTCCGCCGTCCGGCATCACCGCATACAGAAAGTGAACATCTGGCTGCCCGCTCCATTGGGAGACCAGCCTCACCGCAGGAATTTTGATAACATAATCCGAAACGAATTCGGGTTGCTTTGCATACCCGTATGCCGACACGTCAATTTTCTTCCGTTCCCGGGTCTCCTTATTTACCAGCCAAAATGATCCCGGAGGCAGTTCCCCGCTTTTGACCGTGTCCTGGTATTCAATATCAAACAGACTTCTGGGCACCCCGGTCGGCTGGGCACCGGCTTCCATGCAGCAGTACAGCAAGGAAATGACAGAAACGATTATTGCGTTGTGCCTCATATCCTGGAAAAATACAGATTTTCCGGTCCCCCCCCACCTGCCCCACGGCTGCTCCTCCCGGTGTTCCTGCCAAAGCAACTGGATGCTTCACAATGCACAATTCAATATGTTGAAGCCCTGAGGGTGGAATTGCCATCTTCACGCAAACCTGTGCTTCCACAACCATTGGTCGCACCTTGCTTTTTCCTTATTATTGAATTTTCTGCCATTAAAAGGGCAGCTGCATAAGCATGTTATTCTTCAGTAAATATCTTGTCAAAAGCCGGTGCAAAAATCATCCCTGGCACCACCCGGCTGATACCTCCTGCCACCAACGATCAAAATGTACCCAAAACAAAATATGACACCCCCCTACTACGAATCCTCCCGCCACGAAAACAAGCTGCGGCTCATCAAACTCCTCGGGGCGCTGCCACTCCTTATTTATCCCATGGTACTCATTGCGGGCCTTATGGCACTGGCAGCACCCGGCGCAGGCATACACGGCCTCGATTCCTTCATTGCCGCTTCGTTCATTTGGGTATCGCTTACCTACCCGGTTACTTTTTTTGGCAGTATGCTGTTCAACAAGCGCCGCAGCCTGGTCATTGCCAGCCTGCCCCTGATGCACCTGGCACTCGCCCTGTTGCTGTTCGTTTTCTGGTGGATGCTGGGTTAGCAGGAGCAACTCCATTCCTGCATCCGCTCTTCTGGGTGTTCGTGCTTCAGCACCCGGAAGCGGTTATGGAATCCTATCTCCGACCGGTACTATCCACCGTTGGGAGAAACGCATCGCCCATCCCCCGCGCGGCAAGGCATGGGTGCGCCTGCAATGGCGTACCTTTGTGATACCCGCTAAAACATTTTCGTGAAAAGATTCCTGGGTTATGCCATGGCCATCGGCGGCCTGCTCATGCTGATCTGGAATGCATATGCCAGCCTCAGTCATTCCAGCCTCAACACGGTGCCCATGATGCCTGCCATCCTGTTTTGCCTCTTCGGTGCCGCCCTGCTCCGAAAGCCTAAGGCAAAAGAATAATAAGGCCCGAACGCCCTGCCACCGTCAGCCACCCCTTCTTTAGCATTGCCTTAAGGCCTTTTTAGCGTAGCTTGTAAAGACAAAGCCATTCGCACATGCAACACCTGGGCAAGATCATCATCGCCATCACCATTATCATAACGGCCTTCATTCTGGCCGGCGCCTGGAAATACCGTTTCAAGGGAGAAGAGACCATTGTGGTAACCGGGCTGGCTGAGAAGGATTTCACCAGCGACCTCATCGTTTGGCGGGGCCGCTTTGCCCAAACCAACACCAACCTGAAAAGCGCCTACCAGGCCATCAAGGACAATGAAAAAGCCGTGCGGGCCTATCTTGTGAGCAAGGGCCTCCCCGACAGCAGTTTCACCTTTTCATCGGTAGACCTGCTCCGGCAATACGACAACAAATTCGACAACTATGGCCGCAACATCGGCTCTGAATTCAAGGGCTACGAGCTCAGCGAATCCGTAACCGTACGCTCGGCCGACCTGGCGCTGGTGGAACGCGTGTCGCGCGAGGTGACAGAACTGCTGGAACAGGGCATAGAGTTCAATTCGCAGGCACCCGAATACTACTACACCCGGCTGAATGAACTGAAGATAGACCTGTTGGCCAAGGCCAGCGAAGATGCCCAACTGCGGGCCCAAACCATTGCGGCCAACAGCGGCAGCAGCCTGGGTAACCTGCGCAAGGCCAGCATGGGGGTATTCCAGATTACCGGCAAGAATATGAATGAAGACTACAGCTATGGCGGTGTATTCAATACCAGCAGCAAGGAAAAGACCGCGTCCATTACCCTGCGGGCCGAATACAAAACAGAGTAGCCGGACAGAACAAACTGCTTTAGAAATTTGTTTTAACAGGGCAAGTCTCTGAAATGTGAGGGATTGATTAAACTCCAGGACACCAGGGAGGCACAAAGCACACCAAGCCTTTTTTGGCATTTCTCATAGTGATTTTAGTGCCTTCTTCGCGCCTTGGTGGTTACACTCACACCTGAGACAAGTGCTCCATTCAAAGCAGGACCATGAAACGCTTCCAATGGGCCATACTCATAGCCACCATGTACTTACTGGTGTATGTGGTGCTGCTGGATACCGGCGTCTCACTGCGGCTGGCCTCCGCATTTTTTGCGCTGTCGCCGTTACCCGTTTTGTATATGGTGTACCACATTCTTCGGACCCCATACCAGGGCAAGGAATTGCAGGAAGGGGAGGAATTTGGCTATGGCGACAAACGCAGGGAAGACCTGTGGATTGTGTAAGTTTCTATTCTCAAATGATACAGTAACACAGGGACCACCACCAACAGAAATGCCTGCCTCCGAAAGAAGCAGGCATTTTTCTTAGAACATTTTTCCTAGCCTATGGCCCGGAAGCACAGCAGCGGAATATGGCTGTGGAAGGCCAGCAATTTGGTATGGCTGCCAAAGGCGAGGCTGGC
>JALOMZ010000367.1 GCA_025455205.1 Chitinophagaceae bacterium
AGCTGGGAATCAGATAATTCAAGGCTCGATTTGCTCAGCCCATAAAGCAATTCCGGGTTATCGTCTCCGGCGACCCGGTTGATGTTGATCTTGCCGCAGCCGGCGCAGCGGTGAATGAGCATCAGTTCCCCCTGTTCTTCCCCGGGGTAGCGTTTATTGACCTTTTTGAAGGTCAATCCAATTGCCACCATTCGGCTCCGGCACGTCGCGCGGCGATCCCCGGCTTTGATCAGGTCCACATGCAGCGAGACCAGGCAGAGCGGGCAGTGGTTGCGATTGTTCACTCCGGAGCTCTCCCGGGAACTGTTCACCCAGTTTTGCCGTCAGCAATTCGGGCTCTATGTAAGCATGCGGAATAATCTGCAGGCTGTCGGGATTAATATAATCTTTGAAATCGCCTTCTTCGCTGGAAGGATCTTCCACCTTGAACAAACGGTCGTACAGCCTTACTTCTGCCACCACCGCGTGCTCCGCGCTGATCCAGTGAATGGTGCCCTTGGCATGGATGCCGCTGGTATCATTACCACTCCTGCTTTCCGGAATGTATTCCGCCAGCACTTTCACCACCCTGCCGTCTTCATCTTTTTCAAAACCGGTGCAGCGCACAATATAGGCGCTCTTCAGGCGCACCACAGCGCCAGGTGCCAGGCGGAACCATTTTTTGGAAGGTTCTTCCATGAAGTCCTCGCGTTCAATCCAGAGCTCGCGGCCAAAATGGAGCACCCGCTCACCGGTTTCCGGCATTTCCGGATTGTTTTCAGAAAAGAGGGTGTCAAACTGATCTTTTGGATAGTTGGTGATCTCCAGCTTGATGGGATCCAATACGGCCATGCGGCGCAGGGCGGTCTTGTTCAGGTCTTCGCGTACAAAAAACTCCAGGAGGCTCAGGTCTATCAGGTTCTCGCGCTTGGCTACCCCAATGCGGTCGCAGAAATCGCGGATCGACTTGGGCGTATAACCACGCCGGCGCATGCCGCTGATGGTGGGCATCCGCGGATCATCCCAGCCTTCCACATATCCCTCATTCACCAGTTGCAGCAACTTGCGCTTGCTCATTACGGTGTAGGTCATGTTGAGGCGGGCAAACTCGTACTGGTGGCTGGGGAAGATCTCCAGTTTTTCGATCAGCCAGTCGTACAAGGCCCGGTGCGGCACAAATTCCAGGGTACAAATGCTGTGGGTGATGCCTTCAATACTGTCGCTCTGGCCATGGGCAAAGTCGTACATCGGGTAAATACACCAGGCGTCGCCGGTGCGATGATGATGCGCATGCTTGATCCGGTACAGGATGGGATCGCGCAACAGCATGTTGGGGCTGGCCATGTCTATGCGGGCGCGAAGCACTTTGGTGCCGTCGGGGTATTTGCCTGCGCGCATATCGCGGAACAGCTGCAGGTTCTCTTCCACAGTTCTGTCTGCGTAAACGTTGCGACGCCCCGGCGTGGTAGGGGTTCCCTTCTGCTGGGCTATTTCCTCAGACGTACTGTCGTCAACATAGGCCAGGCCGCTGCTGATCAGTTTCTCGGCAAACTGGTACAACTGCTCAAAGTAATCGGAGGCATAGAATTCATTGGCCCACTGAAAACCCAGCCATTGCACATCCTGCTTGATGCTGTCCACATATTCCGTTTCTTCGGTTACGGGGTTGGTATCGTCAAAGCGCAGGTTGGTTTTACCGCCATACTTCTGAGCCAGGCCAAAATTCAGGCATATGCTCTTGGCGTGGCCAATATGCAGGTACCCGTTGGGTTCGGGCGGAAATCGGGTGAGAATGGAACTATGCTTGCCGGAAGCCAGGTCGGCTTCCACAATCTCTTCAATAAAATTCAGGCTCTTCTCTTCGCTCATAGCTGTTTTTTTAGGGAGGGCCGCCGGTTCAGCACCGTATTGACGGTCTGAATTTCCGGAAGGCCAGGCCTCCGCTGTTCTCAGATCTTTATGTTAGTCTTTATTCCGAAAGCCAGCAAAGGTAACACAATCGGCACACCCCTGTTTCGCCGTGTTGCAGGCCGGCAGCAATGAAAAAGCGGGCCACTTGTGCCCGCTTTTTTTAACCAGAGCGGAAGACGGGAATCGAATGCAGACGAGCCCACAGGTTGTCTGCACCGGGACATCCGCTGACGGCGGATCGTCTCGGCCCGCGATTGGAGCGGAAGACGGGAATCGAACGCAGACGAGCCGCAGGGCTGTCTGCACCGAGACATCCGCGAAGGGCGGATCGTCTCGGCCCGCGACTGGAGCGGAAGACGGGAATCGAATGCAGACGAGCCCACAGGCTGTCTGCACCGAGACATCCGCTGACGGCGGATCGTCTCGGCCCGCGATTGGAGCGGAAGACGGGAATCGAACGCAGACGAGCCGCAGGGCTTCGTCTCGGCCCGCGATTGGAGCGGAAGACGGGAATCGAACCCGCGACCTTCAGTTTGGGAAACTGAAGCTCTACCCCTGAGCTACTTCCGCTTGCGGTTCAAATATAGCGGGAAACATTATCCCAACGCCACATCCAGAATCATCATCACCGTGAATCCGCCCATGAACCCCATCACGGCCAGGTCGGTATACTTGTCGCGCTGCGTTTCCGGAATTACCTCTTCCACCACCACATAGATCATGGCACCGGCGGCAAAGGCCAGGGCAAAAGGCAGTACCGGCTGCATGTAGATGACCGCCATGGCACCCAGCACGCCTGCCACAGGCTCCACAATGGCCGAGAGCTGCCCATACCAGAAGCTCTTCAACCGGCTTACCCCGTGCCGTCGCAAGGGCATGGCCACAGCAAACCCTTCCGGGAAATTCTGGATGCCAATGCCCAGGGCCAGGGTGATGGCACCGGCCAGGGTGGCATCGGGCATACCCTGGGCTGCCGCACCAAAGAGCACGCCCACGGCCAGGCCCTCCGGAATATTGTGCAGCGTAATGGCCAGTATCAGCAGGGTACTGCGCCGCCATTGGGTGCGCACCCCTTCCGTTTCAGTTTCACCAAAGTTGATGTGCAGGTGGGGCAGGTACTTGTCGAGGGTGAAAATGAAAAAGCCTCCGGCCAGAAAACCCACCGCTGCAGGCAACCAGGGAAAAGAGGGAAACAAACGCTCGCTCATTTCTATGCTGGGATTCAGCAGGCTCCAGAAGCTGGCGGCCACCATCACCCCGCCGGTAAATCCCAGCATGGCATCCAGCACCCCGCGGTGCATTTTCCGGAAAAAGAATACCAGCGACGCCCCGGCGGCGGTAACCAACCAGGTGAATGTGGTGGCCAGCAATGCTGCCCACACCGGTCCTATTTTTTCAACAATCGATGCTATTGCTTCCATACACTCATTGTTTTTTGATAAAGATGAACTTGCCCAACTGCTCACTGATATGCACCAGGCATCCGTCTTCCAGCCTGATCTCCAGCGAGCGGTCGAAGGCAAACTGCTGCACCACCACCACTACCGCACCTATATGCAGTTTCTTCTGGCTGAGCATTTCAAGCAAACGCTCATCCTGGCTGCCCACCGCACTCACCAGTCCGGGCTTGTCCACCGGCCATTCGCACAACGGCAGCTGCCACTGCTGGCTCATCTTCCCCGTGCCATCCGGAATGGGATCGCCATGCGGATCAAAACGCGGAAAGCCCAGAAAGGCATCCAGCTTCTCCGTAAGGGCCGTGCTCTGCACATGCTCCAGTTGCTCGGCTATCTCATGCACTTCCTCCCAGCCAAAGCCCAGCTTCTCCGACAGGAAATACTCCCACAGCCGATGCCGCCTTATGATGTTCAGGGCCAGCCGGCTGCCTGCGGCAGTAAGGCGGCAGCCATAGTATTTTTCATAGGTGAGCAGCTTCTTGGCCTCCAGCTTCTTGAGCATATCTGTTACCGAGGCCGGCCTGGTCTGCAACCGGGCCGACAACGCATTGGTTGAAACATTCTGCTGCTGCCGCTGCAGGTGGTATATGCTTTTGATGTAATTTTCCTCGGCCACCGTATACATACGGAAAAATTTAGCCAAAACTAAAAAATAATTTCGGTTGT
Organism: Chitinophagaceae bacterium; assembly: GCA_025455205.1. Taxonomy (GTDB): domain Bacteria; phylum Bacteroidota; class Bacteroidia; order Chitinophagales; family Chitinophagaceae; genus Phnomibacter. The sequence goes on from JALOMZ010000367.1 coordinate 4,014, forward strand.
CCGAAAAATTAAATCTATGTCCTTATCCCCCTGTGCCCGAGGCCCGTTGCTGACCATTCTCTTATCCGCCCTGCTCCTCTCCTGCGGCCAGCCGGAGAAGAAAAGCATGAAGGGCGACGAGGAAGTGACCATGGAAGATTTTGTGGCTTTTTTTGACGACCGGCCCCTGCCCTTTGCCTTTACCGACACGCTCATGAAGAAAAAGGGCAACGACAGCCTGCGTATTGATTATTCTGTATTCCAGAAATTTCTGGGTGACACCATTTTCCGAAAGGAATACCGCAAGGAGAAACCCAGGATCTATGCGTTGGGCAAATTCAGGAATGGCGAACAGGAAACCTACCTGATGATACGCACCAAAGGCTCGCAGGATGCAGTGTACCTGCTGGCCATAGATAAAGACCTCAACCCCAAAGCCAGCCTGGTGCTGATGGCAGGCAAGGGACCCGCCGCCGAAACCAACCTGGTAAATATTGACAAACGTTATACCATCACCACCGTGGATGAATACAAGAAACCTGATGGCAGCCCGGCCGCATATTCCACCGTGTATGCCTACAACACGGCTGGGCTGTTCATGGTGATCCTGAACGACGGTTTGAAAAAGGGGGAAGAAATGGAAATCATCAACCCCATTGACACCCTTCCGGCCAGTCATGCCCTGTCGGGCGATTACACGCGTGACAAGAAGAATTTCGTGAGCATCAGGGATGGCGACACCCCCGACAAGATGAAGTTCTTCATCCACATGGAAAAGAACAAAAGTTGCCAGGCAGAACTTAAGGGAGAGGCCCGCTGGATAAAGAAAGACAACGCCATATTCGACTCCAACACAGATGGCTGCAAGATCGGCTTCCGCTTTTCCGGCCGAACCGTGTACATCACCGAACTTGAGGGCTGCGGCAGCCGGCGCCCCATGGAATGCAGTTTCAACGCCTCCTATACCCGCATCAAGGCCAGCAAACCAAAGGCAGACAAAAAGAAATAAAAAGCTGACTATCATGGAAAGGATCAATATCAGCAGTGGCGCCAAATGGGAAGATATAGTAGGTTATTCGCGGGCCGTGCGCGCAGGCAATATGGTGGAAGTGGCAGGCACCACTGCCGTGATGAACGGAGCTGTTGTAGGCCCGGG
>JALOMZ010000046.1 GCA_025455205.1 Chitinophagaceae bacterium
GGCTTGCCGTTCTGCATCCAGAGCACTACGGCTGCAGTGATGAGCATGTTGAACAGGGCCAGCGGGATCAGCTTCTTCCAGCCCAGGTTCATCAGCTGGTCGTAGCGGAACCTGGGGATGGTCCAGCGCACCCACATGAAGACGAATATGAAGAACACCGTTTTCACCAGCAGCGCCATAAAGCCCAGCAGCGTCACCAGGTTGGGGTGCAGGCTGCTTGCTGACTCGTTGAAAAACGGAATGTCGTAGCCGCCAAAATAGAGGGTGCTCATGATCACGCTGCTGATGAACATGTTGATGTATTCAGCAAACAGGTAGAAGCCCAGTTTCATGGAGCTGTATTCCTGGTGGTATCCGAAGTTCAGTTCGTTCTCTGCTTCCGGCAGGTCAAAAGGAGTACGGTTACATTCTGCAAAGGCGCAAACAATGAAGATCAGAAAGCCCAGCGGCTGGTATATGATATTCCAGCCATTGGCCTGCTGTGTTTTCACCATGTCGCCCAGGCTGAGTGAGCCGGATACAAAGAGAAGGGCAATGATAGACAGGCCCATGGCCAGTTCGTACGAGATATTCTGGGAGGCGCCGCGAATGGCAGCCAGCAGGGAGAACTTGTTGTTGGATGACCAACCGCCCACCATCACGCCGTAAACACCCATGGCCACCACGGCAAAAATGTAGAGCATGCCCACGTTGATGTCGGCAATCTGCAGGCTAACGGCGCGGTCGCCAATCATGAGGGTGCCGCCCCAGGGAATGACCGCGCTGGTCATAAGGGCGGCCAGCATGGCCAGGCCAGGCCCCATTACAAAGAGGATCTTGTTGGCCTTATTGGGAATGATCTCTTCCTTGAAGAAGAGCTTGATGGCATCGGCCACGGGCTGCAGCAGGCCAAACCAGCCAAAGCGGTTCGGGCCCAGGCGGTCCTGCAGGAAGCCGGCCACCTTACGCTCAGCATAGGTGCTGTACATGGCAAACACCAGGGAGATGGACACCACCACGAGGATCAGCACGAACTTCTCCAGTACCAGTGCCCAGTCGATGGTTGCAGATAACAAGGTATATAACATGTTGTGTAGTACTTAAGGTTATGGCTTTTTCTTGAACACGGCGCTGGTGGCGGGCCCCTGTATGGTGCTCAGCTCGATCTCCGGTTTGTTGACTTCGCTCACGGAGTGAATGTCCATCAGCAGGCGGGGCTGGCGTCCGTCCAACACCTTCTCAATGGTTTCTGCAGGTTTCTTCAGTCCCTTGTATTTGCCCTGGCCAATCACGGAATGCCGCGAGATATCGGCCAGCCCTTCTATCTGCCAGTCGCTGGCATTTTTATTATGGAAACGGCAGTCGTTGCAGATCCATCCGGTGTCGCCGGTTTTGGCGCTGGTCTTTATTTCGCCCCACTCGTCTTTGCGGGCGGTAACACGGAACACCTCATCGCCGCGCATCCAGAGGGTCACTTCGCCGCAGCACTTGCTGCAGTCGCGGTGGGCATAGAGGGGTTTGGTGAACCATACGCGGTTTTTGAACCGGAAGGTCTTGTCGGTAAGTGCCCCTACAGGACAAACGTCTATTACGTTACCGATGAATTCATTATTGAGGTTCTTCTCGATATAGGTGGCAATCTCTGCGTGGTCGCCGCGATCGAGCACACCGTGCACGCGCTTGCCGGATACCTGGTCAGCGGTAAATACACAGCGGTAGCACAGGATGCAGCGCGTCATGTGCAGCTGGATGTATTCGCCCAGGTCATGTTTCTTGAAGGTGCGGCGCTGGAATTCGTAGCGGGTGCCGGCCTTGCCGTGCTCATAGCTCAGGTCCTGCAGGTGGCATTCGCCGGCCTGGTCGCACACGGGACAATCGAGCGGGTGGTTAATGAGCAGCAGCTCCACCACGCCTGCCCGGGCATCCAGCACGCGCTGGCTGGTAACGCTTTTCACTTCCATGCCATCCATCACCGTGGTGCGGCAGCTGGCCACCAGCTTGGGCATGGGCCGCGGATCTTTCTCCGAGCCTTTGCTTACCTCCACCAGGCAGGTGCGGCATTTGCCGCCGCTGCCCTTGAGGGGCGTGTAGAAGCACATGGCCGGCGGCGTTACGTCGCCGCCAATTTGACGGGCTGCCTGCAGGATGGTAGTACCTGCCGGTACTTCCACCGTGATGTTGTCGATCGTTACTTTCAACAATTGATCTGACATATGTTGAATTATCAGTTTTAATGCGGCTTTTCCGGCAGGTAAAAATGCCAGAGGCCGCTGGCTGTTTCTATGGTATATCCTTTGGCTGCAAATGCCTGCCGCAGGGCTTGCAGGGTGTGCGAGTGTTGTTCGGGCTGGTGCAGTTCCATCACCCAGTAAGGCGAGGCAGTGAAACTGCCGGTGTGTATCATGTGTTCCAGTATGGGCCATTCCGCCCCCTCAATATCCATCTTCACCAGGCTCCAGGGCTGTTGCAGCAGGTCGTTAATATTCAACGTCTGCACCGCCTGGTCGGTGCCGGGCTGGTCAAAAGTTTTATTAAGCGCGCCGGCTGCCGATGCCGCTATCCATTTTGTGCCGCTTTCCGTAGCCACCGCAGCCTGCAGCAGCCGGGCCGCCAGGCCATTGCCGCTAAGATTGCGTTGCAGCAGTCCGGCATTGGCCGGATCCGGTTCCACGCAGGTGAGCTGCCAGCCCGGATACTGCTGCGCAAACCAGGCGGCTGCCATGCCGGTGTTGGCGCCCAGGTCAAGCAGTCTGCCCTGTTGCGGCAGGCCGATGCGCGGGCGGTAGCACTGCATGATCCAGATCTCGCGGAGCAGGTCCTGCGAGGAGGCTTCATTATGCAGCCACCATTGTTTACCGGCTATCTGCACCAGCACAGGCTCAGCAGCAGGAGCTGACCATTTCTTCCACTTCAGCCGCATCAGTGCACGGCACAAATCCAGCCGGAGTGAAAAAGGAAGCGAAGCTTGTAAAAGAACTTTTGTGCTATCTGCAATAGCCCTGGGAATGAACAGCAGCTTATTTGGTTGCATAGGTTCCGGATTGAATCATTGCCCCCGCCGCTGCCATGGTCAGGCCGTTACAGGCACGTGTATCGGGTCGGCATAATGGGCCAGCCCATAGTTGCGCTGCATGCACTCTGCCGGGTTCTTCACATGCCATTCAAACTCATCGCGGAAATGGCGGATGGCTGCTGCCACCGGCCAGGCCGCCGCATCACCCAGCGGACAAATGGTATTGCCCTCAATCTTGCCCTGGATATCCCACAGCAGGTCAATATCACTCATCTTACCCTTGCCATTGTCTATGTTCCAGAGGATCTTCTCCATCCAGCCTGTGCCTTCGCGGCAGGGCGAACACTGGCCGCAGCTTTCATGCCGGTAGAAACGGGCCAGGGTGTAGGTATGCTTCACAATGCACTGGTCTTCGTCAAGCACAATGAAACCGCCGGAGCCCATCATGGAGCCGGTGGCAAAACCGCCGTCGCTCAGGCTTTCATAGTGCATATAGCGGGTTTCTCCCTTGGCCGTTTTCAGCAGCAGGTTGGCCGGCAGAATGGGTACGGAGGAACCGCCCGGAATGCAGGCCTTCAGGCGCTTGCCGTTTGCGATGCCGCCGCAGTATTCATCGCTGAAGATGAATTCTTCCACGCTGATGGTCATGTCAATTTCATACACACCCGGCTTGCGGATATTGCCGCAGGCGCTCATGAGTTTGGTGCCGGTGGAACGGCCTACACCAATTTTGGCATATTCTTCGCCTCCGTCGTTCACAATGGGCACCACGGCGGCAATGGTTTCCACGTTATTCACCACAGTGGGGCAGTCGTACAAGCCTTTTACTGCAGGGAAAGGCGGCTTGATGCGCGGGTTGCCCCGCTTGCCTTCCAGGCTTTCCAGCAGGGCAGTCTCTTCGCCGCAGATATAGGCGCCGGCACCGCGCTGTACATATATTTCCAGGCTATACCCAGTGCCCATGATATTCTTGCCCAGCCAGCCGTTGTTGCGGGCCTCGGCAATGGCCTGCTCCAGGATGTCGGGGATCCAGGCGTATTCACCGCGGATATAGATATAGGAGGTGTTGGCGCCCAGGGCATAGGAGGAAACGATGATGCCTTCTATGAGGAGGTGGGGAATGAACTCCATCAAATAGCGGTCTTTGAAGGTACCCGGCTCCGATTCGTCGGCATTCACCACCAGGTAACGTGGCACGCCCTCAGGCTTGGCCAGGAAGCTCCACTTCATGCCCGTGGGGAAGCCCGCACCACCGCGGCCGCGCAATCCGCTCTTCTTCACCTCTTCGGTAACTTCATCGGGGGTCATGCTCTTCAGGGCCTTTTCCACGCTGCGGTATCCGCCTTCGCGGCGGTATACGTCATAATAGCGTATGCCTTCCACATGAGCCTTTTCCAACAATAATTTTCTTCCCATGGTCTTTATTTATCCTGTCTGCAGCAGCTTACTGCTGTTTCGTCAAAATATATTTTTCGGCCAGTTCGCCGGTGATCCTGTTGCCATTCATGTCAAGCTGAAATACCCTGCCCTCACCAACAAAGTATTGGTTTGGCGCTTCGGTGATACCTTCCAGCAAAACGATATTGCCGGTTTTCCAGGTCCAGTTGCCGGTTTTGGTCACCGTGGCAGCCTCTTTTTTACCGAGGTATTCTGTGGTGAGGGTATACTGCCTGGTATCGGTCAGCACCAGTGTGGTGGCTATGCCTTCGCAATCGGCACAGGGCAGGGTGCCCTTATAGGTGCCGGCCACATCAATGGCCGTGCTGGCGGTGTGTTCTGCACCCACCGAATCGCTGAAAGCGGGCGCGGCCGGAGCCTCCACCACGGTTGTGGTGTCTGCTTCCGCTGCAGGCCCGCTGCCGGTACCACAAGCGCTGATGGCAAGGGCACTGGCGGCAAATACGGTGATGAAGAAATGGTTTGTCATGCAGTGAGTTTACGAAGCATCAGTTGGCCGCGCTGGCGTTGCGGCGGCACTCGTCTATGATCTGGTCAATTTTTTCGGGGGTCAGGTGTTCGCGGTAGTGTTTGCCCATCTGCATCATGGGGGCATAGCCGCAGGCGCCCAGGCATTCGGCTGTCTTGAGGGTAAACAGGCCATCGGGGGTGGTTTCCCCAACGCCGATGCCCAGCTTTTCCTTTATATAGGCAATGATATCATCGCTGCCGCGGAGCATGCAGGGACCGGTATGGCACACTTCAAACACATGCTTGCCCACAGGCTTCAGGTTGTACATGGTGTAGAAGGTGGCCACCTCATACACCTCAATGGGCTCCAGGCTGAGGATGCCGGCCACATAGTCCATCGTTTCCGCGCTCAGCCATCCCCACTCTTCCTGTGCCAGGTGCAGAATGGGCATGAGGGCGCTTTTTTGCTTTCCTTCCGGATAGCGGGCGATGATCTCCTTCACCTTCGCCATTTTTTCTTCTGAAAACTGTACCATATATCAGTTATACCAAATTCCAAATAATAAAATCCCAAATTCCAAATCCCCCTATCGCCTCTCTCCTTGTACCTCGTATTTCGTACTTCGTACTTATTCCTTACGCATCCAGTTCCCCGGCAATCAGGTTCAGCGACGACATGGTTACGATGGCATCGCTCAGCATGCCGCCCTTCACCAGTTCAGGATAGGCCTGATAGTAAATGAAGCAGGGGCGGCGGAAATGCAGTCGGTACGGCGTGCGGCCCCCATCGCTGATGAGGTAGTAGCCCAGTTCACCGTTGGCGCCTTCCACTGCGTGATACACTTCGCCCTTGGGGATGTCTATTTCACCCATGATGATCTTGAAGTGCCAGATAAGGGCTTCCATCTTGGTGTACACGTCTTTCTTTTCGGGCAGGTAATATTCCGGCACATCGGCATGGAACACTTCCGCTTCGGCACCTTTGAAGTCCTGCACTTTGCGATAGGCCTGTTCAATGATGCGGAGGCTCTGCCACATTTCGCCGTTGCGCACCATGAATCGGTCGTAGTTGTCGCCGGTGGTGCCCACGGGAATATCGAATTCGAAGTCTTCGTAGCTGCAGTAAGGCTTGGCTACCCGTACGTCGTAGTCAACGCCGGCGGCCCGCAGGTTGGGGCCGGTGAAGCTGTAGGCCAGTGCCCTTTCGGCGCTGATGGCGCCACCGCCCTGGGTGCGGTCCATGAAGATGCGGTTGCGGTTGAAAAGCTTTTCAAACTCCTGCAGCACCTCGGGATATTCCTTCAGGAATTTCTCGAGTTTCTGGAAAGCGGTGTCGTTGAAGTTGCGCTCAAAGCCTCCGATGCGGCCGATATTGGTGGTCAGGCGGCTGCCGCAAACTTCTTCGTAGATCTCATAAATAAGTTCCCGGTACTGCATCACATACAGGAAGCCGGTGAAGGCGCCGGTATCCACCCCTACAATGGAGTTGCAGATGAGGTGGTCGGCAATGCGGGCCAGCTCCATGATGATCACGCGCAGGTAGTCTACCCGCTTGGGCGTTTGTATACCCAGCAGTTTTTCGCAGGTCATGTGCCAGCCCATATTGTTGATGGGGCTGCTGCAATAGTTCAGGCGGTCGGTGATGGGCGTAACCTGGTACAGCGGGCGGCGCTCGGCCAGCTTTTCAAAGGCCCGGTGGATGTAGCCCACGGTTTGCTCCGCATCCACAATGGTTTCGCCATCCAGCTCCAGCACGTTCTGAAACACACCATGGGTAGCCGGGTGCGTGGGCCCCAGGTTCATGGTGGTGGTTTGCTTCTGGATGCTGCCTTCCGGCAGGGGTATGTGATGTACAACAGAATGCTCGCTCATATGCCTTGCCCCTTCAGGGTCTTGTTCGTTTTCGAATGGTATAGCAAAAGGCCGGCACCGGAATGCCTGCCCCTGGGTCTTTAGTTATAGGATCCGCCCCGGCCAAACATCTCGTCGTCCTTGTCAATGCGTGTCTGGTCTTCCAGCGGGAATTCCTTGCGCAGCGGGAAATAGTCCATTTCATCCACGTTGAGGATGCGCTTCAGCTTGGGATGACCCACGAAGTTCACGCCGAAGAAATCATAGGTTTCCCGCTCCATCCAGTTGGCGCCCGGGAAGATGCTGGTGGCGGTGAATACATCCGGCGTTTCCACGGCGGTGAACACCTTCAGCCGCAGCCGCACATTGGCCACCAGGTTGTGGAGGTGGTATACCACGGCCAGTTCGGCACCCGTTTGTTCAGGATAGTGCACTGCGCAGATATCCGTAAGGAAGCGGAACGACAATTCCTCTTCCTCATAGAGGTACTGGAGGATTTTGAGGTTCAGCTCTTTGGGTGCTATCACGGTGAGCATATCATAGGATTCCTCCCATTGCAGCACGCCGGCTCCAAATTTTTCATTCAGTTTTTCCTGTATGCGTTCGTGTGTCAGCATCATGTATTCAGCTTATCTGGGGATCATTCATGGGGTTTACTGGATGCCGTATTCTGCCAGCAGTGCCTTGTATTGAGGGCTGTTGCGGCGGCGGATGCTTTCGTTGCCTACCAGTTCCTGCACCTTCATAAACCCATCGAGGATGGCTTCGGGGCGGGGCGGGCATCCGGGCACATATACGTCAACCGGAATCACCTGATCTATGCCCTGCAGTACGCTGTAGGTATCGAAAATACCGCCGGAAGAGGCACAGGCACCTACGGCAATCACCCAGCGGGGTTCGGCCATCTGCAGGTAAACCTGGCGGAGTACGGGTCCCATCTTCTTGGCAATGGTGCCCATTACCATCAGCAGGTCGCACTGGCGGGGGCTGAAGCCTACGCGTTCGCTGCCAAAGCGGGCCAGGTCGTAATGGCTGGCCATGGTGGCCATGAACTCGATGCCGCAGCAGCTTGTGGCAAAAGGCAGGGGCCACAGAGAATTCTTACGACCCATACCCACCACTTCGCTCAATTTGGTCATGAAAAAGCCTTCGCCTTCCACGCCGGGTGGCGGCTCCGCCATCTTAATGGTGTTATTGAACCTTACCGGACGTCCCTGATATATCAGATCACTCATAGCTTATGGTGTTTTATTTTCCGGGGGAAAATACCCCCTGCCTCAATAACAAAAAGAACGAACATCGGTTGCCGGCCATCTGTTAAGGGCCGCCTAACCATCAAGGGCGGTCAATCCTCCCACTGCAGGGCACCCTTGCGGATGATATAGGTAAAGCCTACCAGGAAAAATCCCACAAACATCAGTACTGCCCAGAATCCATCCCAGCCCAGGGATTTAAAATTCACGGCATAGGGGTAAAAGAAGATCACTTCCACGTCGAACAGCACAAAGAGGATGGCCACCAGGAAGTATTTTACGGCCATGGGTTGCCGGGCATTACCGATCTGCTCAATGCCGCTTTCGAAGTTTTCCAGCTTGTCGCTCGTTTTACGCTTGGGCCCCAGGAAGTGGCTGGCGGCAATCATGGCGGCTACAAAGCCTACTGCAAAAAGCAGTTGAATACCAATTGGCAAGTATTGGGAGGGGGTGTTGATTACATCGGCTAGTTGAATCATGCCAGTTTGGTTTGATGCGCGGCAAAAATAAGTTCCTGTGTACTAAATACATCGTGGCAGATGGATTTTAGTGAAATAAAAATCCCCCGCAGGCGGGGGATTTTCGTTATTCAAAAGTCATTTACGGTTTTGGCACCGTTTTGCCCGATGTGGAGGCTCCCTGGGCAGGGCTGCTGCTCTTAAAGGCACCGCTGCCGGTTCCCTTGCCGCCGGTGGCTTTCAGCAGGCGTTCGGCTTCACTCTTGGCCATGGCGCCGTAGCTGTTGCTGGGGTCTATGGCCAGAATGGCGTTGGCAGACTCGAGGGCCTTGCCATAGTCCTGGGCCTTCACGAGATAGTAGTACACCTTGTAACCGTGGTTCTGGATGATGCGGCCCTTGTTTTTCACGGTGTCTTTCATCAGGAAGTTGGTGTATTCATCCACCGCCGGGATTGCGCTACCAGTAGAAGTGTCGGGGTCGGCAGCCACAGCAGCACGGTACTTGA
>JALOMZ010000368.1 GCA_025455205.1 Chitinophagaceae bacterium
GAAGCCCGTCAGCTGGTGGCTATTCGTAATGAACTGCTGCAGAAGGATGAAATCATCAATCAGGTGAATTTCATTGGAGACATTGTGGAAGTGGGCAATCCGGATGCACTCAAGAAGCTCTGCTTTGACCTGAAGAACCACCTCAAGGATTTTGTGGTGGTGCTGGCCGCCAATATTGGCGGGAAGCCTTTCGTGGCCGTAAGCATTGCCGACAATGTGGTGGCTGCCAAAGGCCTGGATGCCGGCGCCATCATCAAGCAGCACCTGGCACCCATTATCAAAGGCGGCGGCGGCGGACAGAAGACCCTGGCCACGGCTGGTGGACAGGATGCCTCGAATTTGCCACAGGTGATTGAAGCTGTGAAGTCGTTGTTGTAAGCATGGTAAGGCTCCGTGTGTTATTCGCCAGTTGCTGGTGCTTTGTAGCTGCTGCTTCATTTTCGCAGGGAGATACATCCCTGATTCGGGCAGCTGTTTTGGAGCAATGGGTTAGGGCATTGAGCCATGATAGCATGCAGGGGCGAATGAGCGGTTCCTCCGGCGCTCAAAAAGCAGCCTTGTGGATAGCCACAGCATTCAGACAAATCAAACTGAAGCCTCTTTCGCCAAAGAAGAGCATGATATTGCCGGCGACTGTTGAAACAGGGCGGTTAAGGGTGCGGATTAATAATGTCGTAGGCGTGATTCCAGGCACTGATCCTTCAGCACCTGCAGTCTATTTTACTGCTCATTATGACCATGTAGGGGTTGGAAGTGCATTTTCAGAATCCTTTCCCAAGTTTGCACCATTTCATAAAAAAACCGACAAGGACTCCATTTTCAATGGTGCCAACGATAATGCAAGTGGTATAGCCGGTTTACTTTCATTGGCCAGGTATTTTTTTTCAGCGCCTCGGTTACCCAACACGCTGGTGTTTGCAGCATTTGATGGAGAGGAATTCGATAATCTCGGATCAAGCGCTTATGTTGGACAGCAGGAACCGGGCAAAGTGAAACTGGTATTAAACCTGGAGATGCTTGGCCGGGCCAGGATGGATAGCAGCCTTGGCCATTTTCCTATTGTGACCTACTCCAGAGATGATAAGTGGGTGATTGACAGCCTGAATAAGTATTACAGAATTGCCTTTGGAGATACATCCCGCACAAAATATTTTTTGCCCGACCCTTATCCTGAGCGGCAGCTTTACGAAAGAAGTGACAATTATATTTTTGCCTTGGAGGGCATCCCTGCGAATGGCATCATGATGACGAATGACCAGGATTTATATTATCACCATCCAGCGGATGAGTGGCAAACGCTTGATTACGGGTTGATGGAATTGGTGCTCAGAAGAATTGCACTTACCGTGTATCAATGGCTGAAGGCATCGGGCGGCAGTTGATTTTGCATGAATGCGGAGGTGGTTGCCAATCCCCCAGACTATTTTTGTGCCTGAAATTCCATTTCATGAAGCAAGTCCTTTCTCTTTTCCTGTTGGTAATAAGCCATACACTGTTCGCACAACTTAACCCTGAGCAGGAATCCATCAGGCAAACCTTCTTCTCTTTCCTGAAATTCTACGAGCAAAATCAGCGCACGTTCAATGGTTTCCGGGTGTACAAGGGCAAAGGACAATATGGCGAGCCGCCCTATCGCATCCAGTGGCAGGAAGCAGAACGCTATTTTGCCTGGCTGCGCAAGCAGGTTCCCTATGTAGGCGAAGCCTATATTACTGCGGAGCGCAGGCATTTTCAGGTGTCAGACAGCCTGTTCAAGGCCTACCCCGATGAAGAGATACCCATGGGCTTCGACTACGACCGCTGGGCCGGTGGCCAGGAGGATATTAAGTATACCCGGCCTTATTACACATCCCCAAAAAATAAATACCGTGTCATCATAAATGGTGATAAAGCCGAGCTCCGCATAGGGGGTGTGCTGCCGCCTGGGGCAGGAGAAGATGAGCGGGAATGGTCAGTCGTTCCATTTGCAAAGGAGAAGGGTAAATGGAAGATGGCAGGAAACGTAGTTCCGCTGGAGCAATAAGCACATGCCAGTTTTCTCAAAAGCCAGTGTTAACCACCATGGCACAAAGAAGATGCAAGGGGTACCAGGAAGAAAGCAGGAGCATCGGGCTTGGTGGCCTTAGTTTCTCCCTGGTGGTTATACATGCATTAGCCTTTTCAGGTAAACGCTAGTTCACAAATATTTCATCGGCAAATACCCAGCCTTTATCGCCCTTGCCGCGGTGCCAGGCGGGCAACACGCTTACAGGTCTTGCTACCACCCGTATATATTGTACGGTGGCAGGGGAGAAGCGGCAGTCAAATCCTTCGAGGTAGCCGGGCATTTCTTTAGTGGGTTGCGCCGGCTGCAGCTTATGCAGCAGCTTCAGGCCCGAAGGACTGTTGCCACCCCAAACCTCAATGCTGGTAGGGGGCATGATATAACTGCCAATATCCACCAGTCCGCTGAGCGTAATGCTGGACACAGCGGTGGGTTTCCCGAATTGCAGCAATACATCCAGGTTATTATTCTTATATCCCAGCCATTTGCCGCTGCGGAAATTCTTGTCACCTTTCACATTGTCTCCCAGGGTTTTGGCGCCATTGCCCTTGTAGGCATTATCGGGCGGCTGCAGGGCCACCAGGGAATCGGCCTTGTATTTGTTGCGGAAGAAGAATAATTGAGCAATATCGCTGCTGATCCAGCCAGATTTGAAGGCCTTGGCTTTCATCATGGACCAGGCATCGGATTGCCGGTCTGTCGGCATTGCCGGCACTCACACGGTTCGTTCACTGGGAGTAGTCGCGGAACTCCAAAAAGCAGGAAAAACCCTCTACGATCATTGGGCTCATAAGTTGGGTACCCAGGAAGAACTGGACTGTCGCAAACTCCAAGCGCAAGCGGACATGTTTCTATGTTCAGCAAATGCCGTGACCATGAACGGGGA
>JALOMZ010000369.1 GCA_025455205.1 Chitinophagaceae bacterium
TGTTGATGCGGTATTGTGCATACTTGTTCAGCGTACTGCAGATACCGGCAGTGTCTTTGATGCGTGTAAGCAGGGATATATAGTTGGCCAGTCCCTTTTTGTTGATATTCACCTGTTGCAGGTAGGTGCGCAGGTATTTCTCCGACAAAGTGGTGTTGGTGTTTTTGATGCCGGTGGCAAAATGCCCCGAATAGATCATAGCCAGCGATCCGCTGGTGCCATGTTGTTCCTTACCCTGTTTATCCAGCACGGTAAAAAAATAACCGCTGCCGCTGTTGTTGTCTTCCTGGTCACCCTGTACAATCCTTATTACTACGGCATCCACGCTGTCCGAAAGACGGAACCCGGCTTCCAGCACACCTTTTTTGCCTGGTTGCATAATGGTATCGTATGCTACGGGATCGCCTTCGTGAAAGGCAACCAATATGGCAACCACAGCTCGGTCTTTGGCGTTGAGGTTGCCTTTTTGCGGCTGGTAGCGGATGTTGATATTGCCCCCCTGCATGAGTGGTTGTGGATACACCTGCAGGGCAGGATAGCTTTTGGTTTGTGCAAAAGCCTGTGTGCCGAGAATCAAAAGGGCGGTCAGGATTATTCTCATAATGATGGGTATTGGGTAATAAATATCCTGATTGCACCAATGGATTCCAAGCATACCGCTGCATTCTTCCTGTAATGAAATGTGAATGGCTGTTCCGGCCTATAGCCCGGGGGGCTGATTCCCGGTGTTGCGCTGGTGTTGCTGTACCAGATTCATGCGCAAGGAGAGGAATGATTGTTTTCGCCATCCGACCCGGGGCGCACATCGCGGGTTACAGGGCTTTTGGTGAAAGGCAGGCCTGCGGGGCGAGTGGGTTCAGGCAGAAATATTTATCCCCAAAATGCTAAAATATTTAGTATTTTGGGGAGATTTGCAGGAACAAAAAACAATGGGTACCGGCCGCCGGTACACGCGCAATGCCAGAGGCAGATGGGATTGCATGTGCGGGCGGCTGGCGGGGTGGTATGGGTTATGTATCTCAATGGCAAGACATATTTCAGCTGGCGTTACGGCACTTTTGCCACCGAGGAACTGGTGCTGCATGCGGTGGAGCAGGGGGCATCGGCCCTGGCGCTCACCAATATCAACGGCACGGCCGATGTGTGGGATTTTGTGGACTTCTGCCGGCAGCACGGTGTTAAGCCTGTAGCGGGGGTGGAAGTGCGCAACCGGTTTGACGACAGCGCTCCGGGCAGCGATAAGCTGCTCTACATCCTGCTGGCCAGGGACAATGCCGGTTTCCTGGCCATCAACCAATGGTTGAGCCGGCACCTGCAGGCTAACCAGGCCTTTCCGGCGGAAGCGCCGCTCTTGCCGCAGGTGTGGGCCATCTATCCGCTGGGGGCCAAAGGATGGGAAGCCCTGCAGCCGCATGAACTGATTGGCGTGTTGCCGGCCGAGGTGAACAAGCTGTTTGGTATGCCGGTGGCTAAATATGCCACCAAACTGGTGATGCGCCAGCCGGTGACCTTCAAGAACAAAACCTATTACAACCTGCATCGCCTGCTGCGGGCCATAGACCAGAACACCCTGCTCAGCAAGCTGGATCCGGCCAGTACGGCTTCGCCCGATGAAGTGCTGCTGCCGCCGGCCCGGCTGATGGAATCCTTCCGGCAATACCCCACCATCATCACCAATACGCTGCAGGTGATGGATAGCTGCAGCATAGACATGACCTTTCACACCGACAAAAACAAGCAGTGCTTCAGTGCCTCTAAGGAAGACGACCGCATCCTGCTGGAAAAACTGGCGCTGGATGGTGTGCAGTACCGGTTTGGCAAAGGCAATAAAGAGGCCCTGCAGCGGGTGAAAAAAGAATTGCAGATCATCGACAAGTTGGGATTCAATGCCTACTTCCTCATTGCCTGGGATGTGATACGCTACGCCCAGAGCCGCGGTTTCTACTATGTGGGGCGGGGCAGCGGCGCCAACAGCATTGTGGCCTATTGCCTGCAGATCACCGATGTGAACCCCATTGAGCTGGACCTCTATTTTGAGCGATTCCTCAACCCGTACCGCACATCGCCGCCGGATTTTGACATCGACTTCAGCTGGAAGGACCGCGATGAGGTGATCGACTACATCTTCAAACGTTATGGCAAGGACCATGTGGCGCTGCTGGGCATGTATGATACCTTCCAGTTCCGGGCCATCATCCGCGAGCTGGGCAAGGTGTTTGGCCTGCCCAAGGCCGAGATGGATGCGCTGGTAAACAACCCCAACCGCATACTCGGTCAGCAGAAGCCGGAAGATAAGATACAGCGGCTGATGGTGCAGTATGGCCGGCTGATGGAGAACTTCCCCAATCACCTGAGCATTCATCCGGGCGGCATGCTCATCAGCGAACAGCCCATTTACCAGTACAGCGTAGTGGAAATGCCGCCCAAGGGGTTTGGTACGTCGCAGCTCGACATGTTTGTGGCGGAGAAGGTGGGGCTTTACAAACTGGATATCCTCAGCCAGCGGGGGCTGGGGCATATCAAGGAATGCATTGCGCTGGTGAAGCAGAACCAGCAAAAGCATATCGACATCCACGACGTGGAGCGCTTCAAGCAAGACCCGCAGGTGGCGGCGCAGATCCGCAAGGCAGATACCATTGGCTGCTTTTACATTGAAAGTCCGGCCATGCGGCAGTTGCTGAAAAAGCTGCGCTGCGATGACTACATCACGCTGGTGGCGGCCAGCAGCATCATACGGCCCGGGGTGAGCCAGAGCGGCATGATGAAGCAATACATCTATCGCTTTCACCACCCCGACAAGTTTGAATACCTGCACCCGAAAATGGAGGAACTGCTGAAGGAAACCTATGGCGTGATGGTGTACCAGGAGGATGTGATCAAGGTGGCGCACCACTTTGCGGGGCTGGATATGGGCGAGGCCGATAT
>JALOMZ010000047.1 GCA_025455205.1 Chitinophagaceae bacterium
GGTTTCCTGATAATCCGCTAGTATTGATATCACGCAGCACGGCAGCCTGAAACTCAGCAATTGAGGTTTGCAGCCATGCATTTTCGAAAATGCCCTGCGACATCACGGGAAAGCCTCCCACCCTTTTCACACCCCCGCTGTTCACATTGCTGAATCCTTCGAAGATGATGGGAAAGCGATAGCCCATTTGCCAGGATGCCCGGAAATTGTGGCGAATAATGGGTGAATAAACCGCAGTCAATCGCGGACTGAATTTCAGGTCGTAGTAGTCATTTTTGTCGGCCCTTACAGCAGCGCCAATGCGCAAGCGTTTCTGCAGGAAATTCCGATGGAGGGTGAGGAATGCGCCGGTTTTGCTGTATGTCAGGGGGGCGACGGACTTAGACTGCCCGGGATTGATGAAATAATTACCATCGGGCTGAATAATGTAAGTCCGATGATCCATACCTGCCAGCAGCTCAATACCTGTATTGGATGTAAATGATTGCAGCCATGCTTCGCTCAGGTTCCACTGCAGGTCGGCCTGTACAAATGAAGCCCTCACCCGCAGTGCCGCACCACTGTCCCAATTGTTGATGTTGGCCAGCTTTTGCAGGGCAGCATCAAATGCAGCCGTGCCGGGCTGGTACCTTCCGGCATCGGCAGCGATCCTCGCCTGACGGTGTGCATCGGCTGCCCCCATGCCGTTGTCCGAGGCCGAATGGAAAGCCCTCGTATAATCGGAATACCACAGGTTGTCCGGCTTAAATGCCCGGTCGATATTCTCTGCCATCGAACGCAGGTTGTAGCTGCCGCCGGTGTTTTCATTGTTCCAATACAGGTTGGCCCGAACGGCTTTCGACTGATATTGCACAGCATGTTGCTGAATAAGGTAATCCGTAAGCCGGAAGCGGTTGGCCCGCTGGTACACATTGTCGAGCTTGGCACCCCGAAATATATACTGCACCACACTGTTGGCCGTTGGTTTGTACGATATCGTCAGGTCACCTTTCACATTGCGCAATGCATAGTGCGTCACTTCCTTTTCCAGGTAGCCGGTGCGTGCCACCACATAGCTCTTATCCCCCAGGCTCAGCGTTCTGCGGTTGGAAGATTCATTGCCATAGGCATTCACCGGATCCTGTGCGGGATTATCGGCGCCCAGCAAACCAGTGCTGGCATTGGCATTGGGGTTGAGGTCGGTGTAGTCATTGGCAATCCAGTCGTATCCCTGTGTATACGTGAGGTTGGTTTTGACGGCCCATTTGTTGCGCCAGGCTTTGGCATAGCGCAGGCTGGTTTCGCTGAAGGGTTTGGCAGATACCTCTTCGGAGCCCACATGGGTGAGCGCCAGTTTTTGCTGCACGCTCAGACCCTGGTAGTCAAAGGCGCTGCGGGTGGCAAAATCGGCCAGGCCATTGGTGGCATTCATGCCATAGAGGGTGGCAGCCACCCCGGGTAATATTTCCACCTGGTCAATGTCGAGATCAGAAGGGCCCAAGGCATTGCCTATTGGACTGCCAATATGTGGCGACTGCACATCCATGCCATCTACCAGCTGCGCAAAACGTACGTTGGTGGTATGGGCAAATCCCCGGGTGTTGAGGATACGAAAACCCATACTGGGCGTAATCATCTGAACGCCCTTCAGGTTCTCCAGGGCATCAAAAAAAGAAGGAGCGCCACTGCTCTGAAAAAACTGGCGGCCGGCTTTTTGCACACTGGCCGGTGCCCGCAAAAAGGATTCGCGGGTGCGGGAGGCGGTTACTACCACGCTTTTGAGGACTTCCCCCTGCAAAGTATCAATAACATCTTCCTGTTGGGCACCAGCAACCGATGTACTGCCAGCCAGCAGTATCAACAGCACCATGCGAATAACAGGGAAGCGACTCATAGGATGTAGCGCAGGTCGGCAAGCGTGTCAAAATATCTGTGATTATCCTCCAATGGTGATCATGCTGCGGTTTTCGATGAGGCCGGCTTCCAGCATTTCAAATTTGTCGGTAAACTGTCCGCCCTGCGATTTTTTCTTGTCGCGGATGCTCTGGTAGATGAGCGGCACAATATCGGCTCCCTGCCGGAAAGGTGTGAGCAGGTCGGTTTCGGTTTGCGAGAAAAGGCAGTTCTTCATTTTCCCGTCGGCCGTGAGGCGCATGCGGTTGCAGTCGCTGCAGAAGGGCGCGCTCATGGTGCTGATAACGGCAAAGGTTCCTTTGTGCCCGGGCACCGTGTATTTTTTAGCGGTATCATGCTTGTCGCGCTGCAGGGGCACCATGTCGAAGGCAGATCCGGCTTTTTCCAGAATCTGCTGCCAGGTGAATACCTTGTCGCTGTTCCAGCGGTTGCCGGTAAAGGGCATGAACTCTATGAACCGCACGTGAATGGGATCCTGCTCTGTCCACCGGATGAAATCAAGGATCTCCCCATCATTTACGCCTTTGGTTACCACCACATTCACCTTCACGTGAAAACCAGCGTCCACCATCATGTCTATGTTGCGGCGCACCTGTTCAAACTGGTCGCGTTTGGTCATCAGCAGGAAGCGGTCGCGCTGCAGGGTATCCAGGCTGATGTTGAGCGAGGTGATGCCGGCTTCTCTGATCACGTCGGCAAACTCATGCAGGCGGGTGCCATTGGTGGTGAGGGTGAGCTTCACGGGCAGCTTCGACAGGCGCAGTATGATATCGGCGGCGTCTTTTCGCACCAGGGGTTCCCCGCCGGTAAGGCGTATTTTGTTTACGCCGTGTTCTACAAAAATGCGGGCAATGTTCTCTATCTCACCGGCCTGCATGAGGCGGCTGGCCGGCGTGAATTCATAATCATCTTCGGGCATGCAGTAAAAGCATCGCAGGTTGCAGTTGTCCGTCATGGAAATGCGGAGGTAGTTGTGCACCCTGTTGAAACCGTCTACAATCATGCGTGTCAGTTTTTTCGATGAGTCAATCGTTCATAGTCTTCCTGCGTGTCAATATCTGCGGCACCTTCTTCAAAATCCACCACGGCTACCTGGTCGGGCTGTGCCGCCAGCAATTTGCGTGCGCCGGTATCGCCGGTCAGCTGCATCAATGCGGGCCAGAATGACCGGTGAAACAGCGCGGGTGTACCCAGTTTGCCGCCATAGCGGCTGGCCACGGCTGCCCGTCCTGTGGCAGCCTGTTCTTTCAACAAACAAAGGAGCAGCGATTTGGTTACAAAGGGCTGGTCGCATACCATGCATATCACACCGTCCAACTCCGGATAACCTTCCTGCAGGGCCTTCACGCCCACCCGTATGGAGGAGGCCATACCTTCTTCCCATCCGGGGTTTTGCACCACCTGCACCGGCTGGTTTCGCAGGGCTTCCCGCACGGCAGGAGCATTTGCTCCTACCACCACCAGCACCGGCTGCAGTTCCGTGCTCAGGGCCACGGATGCAGCATGCCCTATCAGGGTGGTATCCTGAAAAGCCAGCAATTGCTTGGGGCTGCCCAGGCGGCTGCTCTGGCCAGCGGCCAGGATGAGGATACCACAATGATGTACCTGGTGCTCCATGGTCAGGGGTGCAGTTTTTTTTCTTCAATGCGTGTTGCTTCCCGGCTGTGGATCACATCCTGCTTGTGGCGCAGCATACCGCCCGGTTTTCCGGTGAGCACGGCCTTTATCTCAGCAATGATGCTCAGGGCAATTTCTTCGGCTGTTTCCGCCCCTATTTCCAGCCCGGTGGGTCCGTATACTTTTTGCAGCATCTGATCAGTGATCTCCATGCCACTGTCGCGCAGCTCATCCAGCATCCGGTCCATCTTTTTCTTCGGTCCCAGCATGCCAATGTAGGGAATATCCCTGTGCAACAGTGCCCGCAGCATAGCCAGGTCATAGTTATAATTATGCGTCATCATCACAAATACCGTCTGGTTATCCATGGGTATCTGCTCCAGCACTTTCTCCGGCTTGCTCACCAGCACCTGGCAGGCGCTGGCAAAGCGTTCCGGCTTGGCGTGGGTGCCGCGGCCGTCCACCACGCGCACATCCCATCCGATGGTATCGGCTATCTGCATCATGGGAATGGCGTCGTTGCCGGCGCCCACCACCACCAGGCTCACCGGTGGCTCCAGGAATTCGATGAAGGCAGTGATGGCAAACTCCCGGCCAATGTATTGCTTGAAGGAAGACTGCTTTGTTTGCATGGCCGCATGCACATCTTCCATTACGTGTGCTTCAATTTCCGGATAGGGAATCTTTCCGCTGATATTGCCATTGGCTTCCATGAGCAGGCAGGTACCGGGTTGTTCATTGCGCTTGTTCTGTAAGGAGAACAGGGTCACCAGTACGGCATGCTGTCGGATGGCCACGGCCTTGCGCAGCAGCTGGATGGGATTGTCGGGCTGGTTGGGCTGTATAGGTTCAAACAGCACCTGTATCACGCCGGCGCAGCCCAGTTGGATACCTATCGTAGCGTCGTCTTCATCGCTGGTATCGTAGGTCACCAGCTTGGATTGCTGCTGGTTCAGCACCAGCAGGGCCTTGCGCAGGGCATCGCCCTCCAGGCAGCCGCCGCTGATGGCGCCGGTGAGTTCTCCTTCATCGGTAACCAGCATGCGGGCGCCCGGCCGCCGGTAAGACGAGCCATCGAGGTGCACCACTGCAGCCAGCGCGGCTTTCTTGCCGGCATGCAGGGCTGCATCGTATGCCTTTATGATTTCGCGTAGTTCTTTCATATCCCCACCCCCAAAAGGAGGCTTTATTGACGGTTAAATTCTATTACTGCTTCAATTGTTCTACATACCCTCCGGAGCCAAACCCATTTCCCTGGCTTTGATGTATTTCTCGGGATCCTTTTCAAACTTCACCTTGCATCCGTCGCAGCAGAAATACACTTTTTCTTCCTTGTACACAATTACATGTTTGGGATTGTTCATGTCTACCGGAACGCCGCATACCGGGTTGATGTACCATTGGGGTGCGGTGGCTGGTTTGTCTTCCATTGAAGGCGCGGTTTCAAAACCGTCAAGTACTTCCAGGCTATTCTTCACCTGGATGATCTCAGCCAGTATGCTGATGGCCACTTCCAGCGGCTGCTTGGCATTCACGTCGATGCCCGCCGGTGAATACATGGCATCCACCTTCTGCGCATCGCAGCCGGCATCCACCAGGTAGCTTTTGATGGCACCGATCTTTTTGCGGCTGGCCACAAAGCCTATGTAGGGCACATCCTTTTTAAGGGCTTCCAGCAGCGCCTGCTCATCATTGATGCCCTGGGTGGCTACCACAATGAAGCTGGCGGGAGTGGTCTTCACATTGGCCAGGCTGAGCTGGGTAATGAGTTCATCCACCTTTTCAAAGGTTTGCAGGTTGGCTTCCGGGGCCACGCCGGTAACACGGTAGCCGGCGGCCTTGCCCATCTTCACCAGGGCTTTGGCGATATCGCTTTTGCCCATCACCACCAGGTGGGGTTGGGGCAGTACAGGTTCGATGAATACTTCCACGGTTCCTTCGCTTTGACAGGTCATTGTATATTCCATTACGCCGGAATGCCCGGTGGCGTTGGACAGGTTCTTGCCTATGCGCACCAGGCGCGGCTTGCCATTGCGCAGGGCATCCTGTGTTTCCTTCAGCACAATACCCTGCACACAGCCCCCACCAATCCAGCCGTGAATTTCGCCCCAGCGGTTGATGACAGCCTTGTCGCCCACTTTTCCGCTGCTGGGCGCCTCGCGACGCACCACGGTAGCCAGTACAAAGGGCTCGTTCTTTTGCTTCAGCTCCTGCAGTTTCTCAAGATATTGATCAAGCATTTGCCAAGAGATTTTCAAGTTCCAATAAGCTTTCCAGGTTATGCGCGCTGCGGAAATCATCAATGGACGGCAGGGCTGCCTGCATGCCGCGCGCCAGGGGCTGGTATCCCTGCATGCCTTTGAGGGGGTTGAGCCAGATGAGCCGCTTGCTGCGTTGCTGTATCCTGCGCAGCTCTGCTCCCAGCACGGCCGCATCGCCCGTATCCAGCCCGTCGCTCAGCACCAGCACCACCGGCGATCCGTTGAGCATGCGTTTCCCGTATTTGTCGTTGAAATGCTGCAGGCATTCGCCAATGCGGGTGCCGCTGCTCCAGTTGTCGGCCTGTTCGCTGAGTGTTTGCAGTACCATATCCAGGCGCTGCGGCTGCAACGCTTTGGTGATGCGCTTCAGCGATGTGCTGAATACAAAGGCTTCCAGCTGCCGGAAGTTCTCGCGCAGGGCGCAGATAAAGCGCAGCAGGAAGTAGCTGTACTTATCCATGGAGCCGCTTACGTCGAGCATCACAATCAGTCGCTGTTTCTTGGGCGTTTGCATGCGGAAGTACAGGTCGAGGGGTTCACCGCCAAAGGCAATGCTCCGGCGGATGGTGCGCCGCAGGTTGAGCTGGCCCAGGCGCCGGTGCTGTTTCATGCGGCGGCGCATGCGCACGGCCATCTGGCGGCAAAGCTTGCGGGCAATGGCTTCCAGTTCTTCAGATTCCATCTCGTTCAGCTTAGACAGGTCTGTTTTCTTGAGCCGCTCCTGCTGGTTGGCGCCACTTACGTTTTTTGCCTCTTCTTCCGGGGCATCCGATTTTCCCATGCCCAGCATCACCAGCGATGCATTGGCTTTCTTGTTAAAACTGCCCTGCACGGTGGCTTTGCCTTTCCGCTCTTCCAGGTCGGTGGGATTGGTATCCCAGAAGAGTACAAACAATTTTTCGAACACCTGCCTTTCTTCCGGCGAAGTGCAGAACAGTGCTTTCAGGGACTGCCGGAAAAGGTTGCGGTCGTCCAGCAGGCCCAGGCTGGCAGCCTGCAGGGCATCCTGCGTTTCCTGTATGCCCACATGGAGACCGTGGCTCCGCGCAAACTGCGCAAAAGCCACGATACCCTCAGAGAGGCTGGAAGTCTGATATGCCTGTTGTTTGATCACCTTAGGTAGTTGTCAATAGATCTTCCCATTCTGTCTTGAGTAAGCTGATGTCTTCCGTTGATTTGAGTATGCTGCCCAGGGTTTGCTCCATGGCCTGCCGGTTCACTTCGCGGTATCCCAGCGCCATGAGGCTTTCCGCCCAGTCGATGGTTTCACTTACGCCCGGTGTTTTGGCCAGTTTGCGCTGGCGGAAGGCCTGCACATACTGCACCACCTGTTCCAGCAATTGCTGTTCGATGCCGGGCAGGCGCTTGCGCACGATCTGCATCTCTGTTTCCAGCCCGGGATAGTCGATCCAGTGATAGAGGCAGCGACGCTTGAGGGCATCACTTAACTCCCGGGTACGGTTGCTGGTGAGTATCACATAGGGCTTGTGAACAGCTTTTATGGTACCCAGTTCCGGGATGGTGATCTGGAAGGCCGACAACAACTCCAGCAGGAAGGCTTCAAATTCCTCATCGCTGCGGTCCAGCTCATCTATCAGCAGCACAGGTGGCTTCTCCGTTTCTGTGATAGCCTGCAGCAGCGGGCGCTTCAACAGGTATTCGTTGCTGAATATGTGGTGTTCCTTCTCCTCCACACTTAGTCCGCTGTTTTCCTGCAGGCGGATGCCCAGCAATTGCTTCTGGTAGTTCCACTCATACACGGCCGCATTAATATCAAGACCTTCATAGCACTGCAGGCGGATAAGCTTGGTATCCAGCCACTGCGATAATACCAGCGCCGCTTCCGTTTTGCCCACACCGGGAGGACCTTCCAGCAGCAGGGGCTTGTGGAGCTTCAGCAGCAGGAAGAGGGAAGTCACCAATTCCTCGTCGGCCACATATTTGTGTTCGTCGAGAAAGCGGATCAGCTGATCGGGATGTTGTAATGCTTCCAACGGTTGATCTTTTATTTACTGCCGCCAAACAATCCTTTGATCATGCTGCCCACCATGGCACCGGCCTTGAGCGAGTTGTCCACTTCCTTGCCTTCCAGCTGGTCTATGAAATTGCGCACAAACTGGTCGAACACATGGCTGGTGGCATCGGTAACAAGGCGGCTGCCAAACTGGGCCAGCATGCCCTGCACGGTCACATCCATGGTCACGCTCACTTCTGTGCCGCCATCTTTCTCCGCCATGTTTGCATCCAGCAGCAATTCAGCGCCACCCTTGCCTTTCACGTCGGTGCCACTGCCTTTCATCTTCATGGTTTTGGAATCGGCATTACGCTCCAGGAAGCTGATGACACCACCATAGCTGGCTTTCACCGGACCGAATTTGAGTTCCACTTCTCCTTTGAAATTATTGTCATCCACCATTTCGGTGAGTTTGGCGCCGGGTACGCACACCACAATTTTCTCAGGATTGGTGATGTTGGCCCACACAGCATCGATGGCCTGGGGCACGTGGAATGATTTGGTAATTGTTGCGTTCATTGTCTTTTGTTTGAGGTTCCTGGTTTGATGTTTGAGGTGGTTTGTGGTTTTTAGTTTTTGGTTTTTGGTTCTTTATCCGAGACGGATCACTTTTTTGAGCTTTTCCCTATTGCCGCTGATCGTTAACCACTTCACGCATCAAACCGTTTAAAAAAATGGAAACGTGAAAGGCATTCTTTACCTCAATTCATTCGCTGCAGGCCTTTCACGCTTCTGATTACTCAGTATCTATCAGTTCTTGAGTACACCTTTTTCCTTCAGCGCCTTGAAGATCTTATAAGGCGTGATGGGAATATCCAGGTGGGTAATGCCATAGGGCGTCAGTGCATCCACAATGGCATTGGCAATGGCCGGAGGTGCACCTACGGTGGGCGATTCGCCTACGCCTTTTGCACCAATGGGGTGGTGCGGTGAAGGCGTGATGGTATGGCCGGTTTCCCATTTGGGTGATTCCACCGCGGTGGGCACCAGGTAGTCCATGAAGGTACCATTGAGGATATTGCCCTGCTCATCGTAGATCAGCTCTTCGTACATCGCCGGTGCAATGCCCTGGGTGAGGCCACCATGCACCTGTCCCTGCACGATCATCGGGTTGATGATGTTGCCGCAGTCGTCGATGGCCACAA
>JALOMZ010000048.1 GCA_025455205.1 Chitinophagaceae bacterium
GTAACCGACGTGCTGGCCAAGAGCCTGGGTTCTGCCAACCCCCATAACGTGGTGAAGGCAACCTTTAAGGCACTGGCTACCATGAAGGAGCCTGTGGAAGTGGCCAAGCGTCGCAGCATCTCCCTGAAAAAAGTATTCAACGGTTAAAAAAGTTCGTGGCTTGAGGCTGGAAGCCGGCCGTGTCAACGGCATGCCTGGCCTCATGCCCCGGATATCAAACTCATAGCGATGAAGAAGATCAAAATCACCCAGGTAAAAAGCGTAATTGACCGCCCTGAGCGCCAGAAGAAGACCATGGAAGCGCTGGGTCTCCGCAAAATGAACGCTACGGTTGAGAAGGAAGCTACTCCCCAGATCCTGGGCATGGTTGAAAAAGTCCAGCACCTGGTGAAGGTGGAGGAAGTAGCCGGCTAATCTCCGGACCGCGAAAATTTCCGAAATTCTAAATGCTGAAAGCTGTAACATTGCGCCCCGAAAAAGGGAGATGAACAGGTTTTGGGATTTAGAATTTTGTATTTCTATTTTTTAATCAAGCGAGGGGAGCCAACCCCGTAAGTAAAAACCAACAGTTATGAAACTGCACAATCTGAAGCCTGCCGAAGGCAGCACGCACAAGGAAAAACGTTTAGGCCGTGGTGAAGCATCCGGAAAGGGTGGTACTTCTACCAAGGGTAACAAGGGTCACCAGAGCCGCTCTGGTTTCAAGAACAAGATGGCCCACGAAGGTGGCCAGATGCCCATCCAGCGCCGTATCCCCAAGCGTGGATTCAAGAACCCCCATCGTGTTTCCTACAAAGTGTTCAACCTGGGCCAGGTAGAAACACTGGTAGAAAAGTATGAACTGAAGGAATTCAGCCTCGACAACCTGTATATCAATGGACTGATCAGCCAGACCGACCTGGTGAAAGTGCTGGGCGTAGGTGAGATCAAGACCGCGGTAACCTTCAAAGTGAATGCCGCCAGCCAGAAAGCCAAGGCTGCTATTGAAGCTGCCGGCGGCTCCCTGGAAATCCTGAAGTAACCAGGCAGCGCAAAAGTTCCTTTCGCCCCTGCGAAAGGAACTCTTGTTTTACCTACATTTGAGGCCCTTTAAATTGACTGAAATCCGTGAAGAAATTCCTTGATACGCTAAAGAATATCTGGGCAATAGATGAGTTGAAGCAAAAGATCATCGTAACGCTTGCGCTGCTCATTACCTATCGCCTGGGTACCCATATCGTTCTGCCGGGTATTGACCCCAATGCGCTGGAAGCCGTAAAAGGCAAAACCACCGGCCTGCTGGGACTGTTTGACCAGTTTGCCGGCGGCGCCTTTTCACAGGCATCTGTGCTGGCCCTGGGCATCATGCCGTATATCTCCGCCTCTATCTTCATGCAGCTGGTGACCATCCTGGTTCCCCAGTTCCAGAAGATCCAGAAGGAAGGCGAAAGCGGCCGCAAGAAGATCAACCAGTGGACCCGCTACCTCACCGTGCTGGTTACTATGTTCCAGGCTGCTGCTTATATCACCTACCTGCAGAGCCCCGGCTACAAAGAGGCCCTGATCCCTGCCTATGAGCCCTACTTTGTGGTAAGCACCGTTATCCTGCTCACCGCCGGTACGCTCTTCGTGATGTGGCTGGGTGAAAAGATCACTGATAAGGGGCTCGGTAACGGTACCTCTCTCATCATCATGGTGGGCATCCTGGCCCGCCTGCCCCAGAGCTTCGTGCAGGAATTCAGCGCCAAGAACAGCAAAGGCGGTGGCGGCGTGCTGGTGTTCATCATTGAGATCGCCATCCTTATTGCCATCATCATGGGTCTGATTGTGCTGGTGCAGGGTGTACGCAAGATCACCATCAACTATGCCAAGCAGATCGTAGGCAACAAGCAATTTGGTGGCGCCCGCCAGTTCCTCCCCATAAAAGTGAACAGCGCCGGTGTAATGCCCATCATCTTTGCCCAGGCCATCATCTTCATCCCCACCATCTTTGCCCGCTTTGATACCACCGGTGGTTTGATGAAGATCCTGAACGACCATAGCAATGGCTGGTATATGCTTATCTACGCCGTATTGGTAATTGCCTTTACGTACCTGTATACCGCTATCATCTTCAACCCCAAGCAGATTGCCGACGACCTGAAGCGCAACAACGGGTTCATTCCCGGTGTGAAGCCTGGTCAGCCTACAGCCGACTATATCGGTTCTGTAATGGATAAGGTTACGCTGCCTGGTGCCATTTTGCTGGCCCTGGTAGGTATCCTGCCCGGTATTGCACAGCGCATGGGCGTTACCGGTGGCTTCAGCAGCTTCTTTGGCGGCACCAGCCTGCTGATCATGGTGGGTGTTATCCTCGATACGCTGCAGCAAATTGAAACCCACCTGCTGATGCGTCAGTACGATGGTTTGATGAGTGGCGGGCGCATCCAGGGTCGCCAGCCCGTAACCAGCTCGCCCATTGGTTAATCAAGCGCACAGACAACGGGCTTAGCCCGCGATCATAAAAAATACCTGCCCGCCGGGCAGGTATTTTTGTATCTCTATTGGGAGGATTAGTGGGGCGGCCTTCGTTTCTTTGCACCCCTGTATGAGTTTGTTCAAAAAGTATAAGGAAGTGATCATTTACAAAACCAAGGAAGAAATTGAATTGATGCGCCACAGCAACCTGCTGGTGGGGCAAACCATTGCCCACCTGGCTTCCCTGCTGAAACCGGGCATCACCACCCTGCAACTGGATGTGGTGGCCGGGCAGCTGATCAGGGACAATGGCGGCGTACCCAGTTTCCTCAATTACCACGGCTATCCCTATAACACCTGTATCAGCGTGAACGATGCTGTTGTGCATGGATTCCCCGGCAACCTGGAGTTGAAGGAAGGCGATGTGGTGAGCATTGATTGTGGTGTTTTCAAGAATGGTTTTCATGGCGACAGCGCCTACACCTTTGCCATTGGCGATCCGGGTGCTGATGTGATGCAGCTGTTGCGCGTAACCAAGGAATCGCTCTACAAGGGCATAGAGAAGGCCGTGGCCAATAACCGCATCGGCGATATTGCCTTTGCCATCCAGGATCATACCGAACGGAAATACGGCTATGGCGTGGTGCGTGAGCTGGTAGGCCATGGTATAGGCCGTAGCCTGCATGAAGACCCGCAGGTGCCCAACTTCGGAAAGCGGGGGAATGGCGCCAAACTGATGCCCGGCATGACCCTGGCCATAGAGCCCATGGTCAACATGGGTAAGAAAGATGTGTTTTATGATGAGGATGGCTGGACCGTGCGCACCAAAGACGGAAAGCCTTCGGCACACTTTGAGCACAGCATTTGCGTGCAGAAAGACAAAGCCGATATCCTGAGCTCCTTTGAAGCTATAGAGGCCGCAGAAAAGGCTAACAGCCACCTTACCCCGGTTGGCTGACCAGCAACCCGGCGTATAAAAGAAAAACCACGAAGCAAACACTTCGTGGTTTTTTTAGGCTGGGGTGCCGGAGTACTTATTGCTTGCCGAGTGAATCCAGCTGCTTGCCGGCATCCTGCAGGGCCCCGCCGGCCTTTTCCAGTAATCCCTTCAGGGAGTCTGAGTTTTTGAGCATTTCCATGGCGCGCTTGGCCTCTTCCAGTTCAGCTGGATCGGCTCCTTCCTGTTGAGCCTTCTCTATGCCTGTTTTCATGAGCGTATTCTTATCGAATGCCACTTTCCACTGGCCCTCTTCTTTCTTAAGTTTGAAATCGGTTTTGTCTTTACCATCCACGGTTACAGATACCGTAGCTTCTTCGCCATTGATCACCGGTTCGGAGAACGCAATTTTTTGCTTGGCCATTTCAGCCTTGATACTGTCCTGGTTGAGGGCGGCAAAGCTCATGCCCATCTTCATCAGATCGAGCATGCCCTTGCTTTCCTTGGTAGCGTATTTGGCAGCTTCTTCGGTATTGAAGGTCTTCATGGCTTCGTAGAACTTGCGGGTTACCGCCTGCGGATCATTCTCGCTGGAGGAGCAGGCCGAGAGCCAGGTAATGGCGCCAAGCAGGAGGGGGAGGAACAGTCTTTTCATACTTTGTTGGGATTGAAGATGTTGGATGCCTGTTGTGGGGTGCAGCATGCACCCGCACTTCGGGGGCATGAAGATAGGGGGAGGCGGTACAGCGTCAAAGGCCTCAATACATCTTTTTGGTTAACGATCGGGCTATTGGGGTGAGCAGCAGGTTGTCGATGGCCACATACCGGAACCGGCCGGCCGCCGAAAAGTGCAGCCAGCTGCTGTCGGCCACCCCGCGGCTGACGCACTTGGCTACATATTCCGCGCAATAAAAGCGGTCCTCGCTGGCATAGTCGAATGCCATGTCGAACGGTATACCGGCCAGGTAGTATTGCCTGGCCTGTTCGGCTACGGCCCGTCGCGCGGCTTCGTTCACCTGCAGCCGAAAGAGCCCCAGCCCTTTGTTTTCTGTGCTGTGGCCATAACTGAACAGGGGTTCGCGTTTGATGCGCTGGTCGGGGTTGAATTCTCCGCCAATGGCATGGTAAATGAAAACCGTGTCGTTTTCGATGCTGGCAATGCCACAATGGCTGAAGGTTTTGTCGGTCTGGTTCATCTGCCGTAGCATATCGCTGGTGATATCGCTGCCCAAACGGGCCACCAGATCACCTGTTTGCACTGCAGCGGCAAATGCAGGGTACACGGTGTTGGCATAGCATTGCTGTCGCAGGGCCTGGTGCCGGCGGGCCTCATCGCCGGCAGGCTGCTTCGGTGCACCATGGCATGCCAGCAGGATACAAAAAAAGAACGGCCACAAGTGCCGTTCCTTCCCTGTCATATTCAGATGGAGATTACGCCTTGTCACGGTTACGAAAATACTCTTTTCGCTGGGCCTGATAGGCTTCTTCCACGGCATCTTCCTTCTCTTTTTCCTTGTCGTATGCCTTGATGATGGCTTTCACCAGGCGGTGGCGTACCACATCTTCCTCATCGAGCTCAATATGGGCAATGCCGTTGATGTTCTTGAGGATCCGGGTGGCTTTTTCCAATCCGCTTTTCTGGCTCTTTGGCAGGTCCACCTGTGTCATATCGCCGGTGATGATGGCCTTTGCATTGGCGCCTATGCGGGTGAGGAACATTTTGAGCTGCAGGTCGGTTGAGTTCTGCGCCTCATCGAGTATGATATAGGCATTATCCAGTGTACGACCGCGCATGTATGCCAGTGGGGCAATTTCGATGGTGCGGGTACTCATGTAATAGCCCAGTTTGTCGGCGGGGATCATATCGTCGAGCGCATCATACAGCGGGCGCAGGTAAGGGTCGATCTTTTCTTTGAGGTCGCCGGGCAAAAAACCCAGGCTTTCTCCTGCTTCCACGGCGGGGCGCGTGAGGATGATCTTCTTCACCGACTTGTTCTTGAGGGCCCTTACCGCCAGGGCTACTGCCGTATAGGTTTTGCCGGTACCTGCAGGACCCAGGGCAAAGACAATATCATTGGTATCTGCGGCGGCCACCATGCGCTTCTGGTTGTGGGTCCGGGCCCGCACGGTTTTGCCGTTGGGGCCAAATACCAGCACATCGTTGGGGTTACGCTCCACGAAATTGTCTATGGTTTCTGCATCATCACCCCCCAGGATCTGTTCGAAATAATTCTCGCTCAGGTGCCCGTTGCGCTCCAGGTATTGAACGATCAGGCCAATCTTTTCTTTTGCGAACTCAATTTGCTCCGGACTGCCGCTCAGTTTTATTTGTGTCCCGCGGCCCAGGATCTTCAACAATGGAAATTTCTTCTTCAGCAAATCGAGCTTCCCGTTGTTCACCCCAAAGAATTCAATGGGGTTGACGGTTTCGAGGTTGATGATGGTCTCTGTCAAATGGCGTTGATTTAATGGGTCAGACAATGATTTGTAAAGAACTGGATTCGCAGACCGAACCTATCCAAATTTATTTTTTGCATACCCTGAATCTCAAAATTACTTATTCACTTTTTGTGGAAAGAAAGGCCGGACCGCCCGGCGGTTATTGTTTTGTGAAGGTTGGCTGCTCAGCTGGTTTTGCTGAAGTGCAGCGGTATCTCAGCAGGGGGTAACAAAGGCGGAACAACGGATCAGCCAGGGTGCGGAGGTGCAACCAGGGTGGGGCAGGACCCGCACGGTTACGGCCTTTGACTGTTTCCGGCCGGGCAAAAATGTGCCGTCTTTAGCAGGGGGCGGCATCCAACGCAGGCAGCACCCTCCGGGAGCTTATTCAAGTCGATTGCTCTATCGGTTATGGGGCCGGCTGGTGATGCTTAGCACAACACGCAGGCATGCCCTGATGGGTAATTTCCTGACGATTGTTAGTTTTTGGCTTGCCATTCGTCATTTTTCGCCCCCTTGGCGGCCTCTACTTTTACGCCGACATCAGATAACAAACCAATTCATGTAAACGGGAACAACTGCGGAAGACACAGCATCGTGCTTCGCAACATTTCCTCTCCTTTAAATTCTAAAACCTCGAAAGATGGCAACAAGCAAAAAACCGGCGAAGTATGTGTATTTCTTCGGCGGCGGCAAGGCCGATGGCAATGAATCCATGAAAAACCTGCTGGGTGGCAAGGGTGCCAACCTGGCTGAAATGGCTGGTCACCCGCAGCTGAAACTGCCCGTACCTCCCGGATTTACGGTAACTACAGAAGTATGTACTTACTACTACGATAACAAGAGAACCTACCCCAGGGTATTGAAACAGCAGGTGGCCGAAGCGCTTGGCCGCATGGAAAAGCTGACCGGCAAGAAGTTTGGTGATGTAAAGAATCCGCTCCTGGTGTCTGTACGTTCCGGTGCCCGCCGCAGCATGCCGGGTATGATGGAAACAGTACTCAACGTGGGCCTCAACGAGAAAACCATTCAGGGTGTGATTGCCCAGAGTGGCGATGAGCGTTTTGCCTATGATGCCTACCGCAGGCTGATCATGATGTATGCCGATGTGGTAATGGAAAAGGCTGCCGGTATTGAACCCAAGGGCGGCAAGGGTATCCGCAAACAACTCGACGAAAAGCTGGAGCAAATCAAGCACAAGCGGGGCTACAAAAGCGATACCGAACTTACGGTGGATGAACTGAAAGCCCTGGTGGCCGATTATAAGAAAACAGTGAAGAAGGTGCTGGGCGTGGATTTTCCCGATGATCCCATGCAGCAGCTCTGGGGCGGCATTGGTGCCGTTTTTGCCAGCTGGAATGGCAAGCGCGCTGTGGAATACCGCCGTATCGAGAAGATCCCGCATGAATGGGGTACCGCCGTTAACGTGCAAGCCATGGTGTTTGGCAATATGGGCAACGACAGTTGTACCGGTGTAGCCTTCACCCGCAACCCGGGTACCGGTGAGAACAAGTTCTACGGTGAATACCTGGTAAATGCCCAGGGTGAAGATGTGGTGGCTGGTATCCGTACCCCGGCGCCTATTAATGAATATTCCAAGAATGCGCAGAGTGAGCATTTCGATACCCTCGAAAAACTGATGCCTGTTCAGTACAAGGAACTGCATGCCATTCAGCGCAAGCTGGAAAAGCACTACAAGGATATGCAGGACATTGAGTTCACCATTGAAAAGGGCAAGCTCTATATGCTGCAATGCCGGGTGGGCAAGCGCAATGGCGTGGCCGCCGTTCGCATGGCTACCGAGATGTACAAAGAGAAACTGATTGACATCAACACCGCTATTATGCGGGTAGGTCCCAACCAGTTGGTGGAACTGCTGCTGCCCATGCTGGATCCTGAGGCCGAAAAATTGCAGCCGGTGATTGCCAAAGGCCTGCCGGCCGGACCGGGCGGTGCTAAGGGCCGCGTGGTATTCACCTCCGAGGAGGCTGTTGAGTGGGCATCCAAAGGAGAGAAGGTGATTCTGGTGCGCGAAGAAACATCGCCGGAAGACGTAGACGGCATGCACAAAGCCCAGGCCATCCTGACCACAAAGGGCGGTATGACCTCGCACGCTGCCCTCGTGGCCCGCGGTTGGGGTAAGTGCTGCATCGTTGGCTGCGGTGATATTGAGATCCATGCCGATGCCAAAACCTTCCATGCCAAAGGCGGCGTGGTGATCAAGGAAGGCGACTGGATCAGCCTCAACGGTACCAAAGGTCTGGTGTATGAAGGCAGCATGAACCTCGTGGATATTGATGTGGCGAAGAATGAGTCCTATAAGGAGCTCATGAAACTGGTGGACAAAGTGAAGCAGATTGGGGTGCGCGCCAACGCCGAAACGCCCGAAGATGCACTTACAGCTTTCCGCTTTGGGGCCGAGGGTATAGGCCTGTTCCGTACCGAACATATGTTCTATGGCGAAGGCAGCGAAGAGCCGCTGTTCCAGCTGCGCAAGATGATTGTTAGCAAAACGGAGAAGGAACGCCGGGCTGCCCTGAACGACCTCTATAAGTATGTGAAGAAGGACGTGAAGGATACGCTGAACGTAATGAATGGACACCCCGTTACCATTCGCCTGCTCGATCCCCCGCTGCATGAATTTGTACCGCACGACAAGGAAAAGCTGCACCACCTGAGCAAGGAGCTGGGTATCAGCATGAGCGTGCTGAAGCGCCGGGTACTGGCCCTGCATGAAAACAACCCCATGCTGGGACACCGCGGGGTACGCTTGGGTATCAGCTATCCCGAGATCACTGAAATGCAGATCCGTGCCATCTTTGAAGCTACTGCCGAACTCATGAAGCAGGGCAAGAAAGCCCTTCCGGAGATCATGGTGCCTGTGACCTGCACCGTGAACGAGCTGGTTCACCAGCGTAAGATCGTAGACCAGGTATACCAGGAAGTATGCGCCAAAACGGGCGTGAAGAAGATCCCCTTCCTCTACGGTACCATGATCGAGATTCCGCGCGCAGCCCTCAAGGCCGCACAGATGGCAGAAGCAGCCGACTTCTTCAGCTTTGGCACCAACGACCTCACCCAGATGAGCTTTGGCTTCAGCCGCGATGATATCGGA
>JALOMZ010000370.1 GCA_025455205.1 Chitinophagaceae bacterium
AGCGCAGGTTGCAGCCATCGGTGATCCATTCCTGCGGATAATTGGGAGATGTGTAAAGGGTGTCTATGAAGCGGTTGGCAAATTCATACACCGGCCGCAGGTCCATGCGAATGGGTATATCAATTTCACTGGGTGGCAGGTTATTGACAGCAATGGCCTGCCGGGTGGACGTGTCGGGCCCCCGGGGAGCCACCAGGTCCTGAGCCAATCCGGCGGCCTGCAGCAGGATGCCTGTAACAACAAGGAAAACCGTTTTCATTCTGGCCTGCGAAGATGAAGCATGCTGCCCTTCCGGCACCAACCACCCGCATATTTTAACGAACGGATACCAGCCAGGCATGACCGCTATTTGCCCCGCAGCAGGGCGCTATCGAGGCTTGACCGGTAACGCGCATTGTCGGGAATACCGTTGTGGTCGGCATTTTCAATGATATAGAATCGGTCCGCCGGCTTCATGGAGGCCAGCAAACGGGTGGATTCGGTCAGTGGGATGAGTTCATCGCGGTTGCCATGCCATACCACCACCGGGGCCTGCACCTGTTTCAGGTATTCTGCCGTTTCCAGGTCGTCGCGCAGCAGCCAGCGCACCGGCAGAAAGAAGAGGTATTCGCTGCTGAGGCTGGCCAGGCTTTCATAAGGCGTTTCCAGCATCAACAAACGGCAATCCCGTTTTGATGCCAGGAAAGCACCCACCCCGGAACCCAGCGATTTGCCATAAATGAGAATGGAATCGGAAGCAAATTGCGCATGCGCCATCTTGTACAGTTGCAGCGACAGTTCCTTAAGCATGGCCACACTCACTTCGCCCGTTGACCGGCCATAACCGGGATAATCCGGCATCCAGCATTCATACCCCAACCGCGTAAAGTAGGGGGCGTAAGAAGCATAGTGCTCCACGTTGTAGCGGTTACCGTGAAAGAACAGCACCACGCCTTTGGATACAGAATCGTCCGGCAGAAATTTCACCACATCTATCACGGTGGCAGAGTCAAAAGGAATTCGGGCTTCCTTAAACCGGATGCGGAAAGGAAATGTGAGGGCATGATTGGCATCCAGCTTTTGGGGCTGAAAGAAAAAGAGGTGCTGGTAGAAGTAGAAAATGCCACACAACACCAGGTAGAAAAGGATAAAATACTGTATTGGTTTTTTGAATCTCAAAGCTTGCATGGTGGTTAGTACAACAGGATGTCGCGGATGAAATTATGGTATTCCGGAAAGGATGGCAGGTTATTGTGGCCGCCCCCATGGATACGTATCAGAGTGATTCCATTCTGATTGATGCGCTGCAGGGATTCACTGTGGCGGATTGGGATCAGCCAGTCGCGGGTGCCATGCAGTATATAGGTATGGCATTGCACCTGTTTGATCCATGTGTCGGTACGCATGTGGTAGCGCAGGAGGAAGCGGGTGGGCATCATGGGCAGGAAGCGCTCCACCACCCGGGTGAAATTGTAATAGGGAGCATCAAGGATGAGGTACCGCGGATTGTTGTCGCTGGCCAGTTTGGCGGCAAACCCGCTGCCCATGCTGCGGCCATATACAATCAGGTGGTCTTCCGGATAGTTTACGGCCAGGGTTTCGTACACAAACTGCATGTCTGCCAGCATCTTTTTCTCACTGCGGCGGCCGGTACTCTTGCCAAAACCACGATAGTCCACCAGCACCACATCATATTGGTAGCGGTAAAAATCGCGTGCATATTTGGCCCAGCCCTTGATACTGCGGGAATTGCCGTGAAAATAAAGGATGAGCCCCTTGGGCTGCCGTACATGAAAATGCAGGCCGTTGATGGTTACCCCCTGTTCGGGCTCAAAGTTCAGCTCCTTGAAGGGGGCATCGTATTTATACTCAAAATGAAGCGGTAGCTTCTCGGGTTTGAAAATGAATTTTTCCTGCACCAGGTATATGGCCACTGCCAGGATCACATATCCCAGCCCGAGGTACCACCATATGGAAACAGACAGCAACAATGTATACTGGCAGCATTTTAGGGTGTATGGAATGGCTTCCGCCCCTTACCTGGCCTGCGGATCTTCTTCCTGGCGCTCCATTGCCTGCCATGCCGTTAAGCCCCCCTGCAGGTTATAGAGGTTATGCATATCGTACTTCTTTTCCAGGCGCTGTATCACAATGGCACTGCGCACGCCCTTGCGGCAATACACCACCACGGGGCGGTCGGCCGGCAGTTGGGCACTGTGCCGCAGCACCTCTCCCATAGGTATCCATTCGCCTCCCATATGTGCAGCCTCCCGCTCGTGCTCTTCCCGAACATCCAGCAGGCAGAAAGGCTTCTCCTGCTGTTGCCACAGCTTCAACTCCTGTACTGAAAGCTCCTTCATAGCCCGGTCAGTCCTCCACATTAATGCGTTTCAGCTGGAGGTCGGCCACCGGCGAAACGATGAGCGGGAATTTTTCAATGGCCACGTAGCTGGTATCCAGGCCAAAGCCCTTTTCCTCACTGAGGCTGATGGACTTGATGGCGAAATAGATCTTCATCACAATATTCTCGAAGAAAGGCAGGTCATTGTCGGCGCTCAGGTATTTTTCCATGACAATGAACTGGAAGTCGCCCACCACATTGTTGCGCTCCAGGCTTTCGTAGCGGCTGGTGATATTCACTTCCTTATTGGCCACAAGGTCTTCGATCACCTTGCGGAACATGAGGTTGATGCGGGGTTCCATGCGGAAGCCCAGCCGGAATTCCACGCGGATGATATCGTTGGGAATGATATGGTCTACCGTGTATTCGCAAGTGTAAGGATCATCCAGGGTGTCTACATGCACAAACCAGTAGATATCGGCCCGCTTGGGTTTGCGGTTCAGGATGGAGTAGATGATCTTGTGTTCAATTTCCTTGGGATTGTTGGCACTGGTGAGGTAAATGAGGTGGGTGGCATATTTGGGCACACTTTT
>JALOMZ010000371.1:0-2890 GCA_025455205.1 Chitinophagaceae bacterium
TGCACCATAGGCCCGCCGGGCAGCCACCTGGCTATATAGCGGCAGCGCCCTGCCAAAGTCTTTCTGCATATAATAACAGTCGGCCAACCGCAGGGTTACATCTGTTTCCTGCTGTGCAGCGGCAAATTTGGCGCCGGCAATTTGTTGAAACACGGCAGCGGCCTGCTTGTATTGTTCCAGGCGCAGGAGGCTGTATCCCAGTGTGTAGCGTGCATTATTCGGATTGGCTTCCCCGGCGTTGCGGGGTTGTTCCAGGTATTCCTCCATCTGCTGAACGGCTTCGGCATATTGATTTTTTCCAAAGGCAATTTCGCCCAGCCAGAAATGGGCCAGGCTCTTTACCGGCGCATTGAAGGGGGCAGCCATGGCCTGGCGCAGCAACTTTTCTGCTTCTGCCACATTACGATCATTCCATAACTCCTGTGCACGGTTGTAGGCAATGATGGGGTACTGCTTGCGGGCCACCTCGCTTTTGGTGGGCAGGGCATCATATAACTCCAGTGCTTCCTTGTAATTGCTTGTATTGGCCAGCACGGCCACCAACAGGTCCCTGGCCTCATCGCGATACCTCCCTTTGGGATAACCATCTGCATATTGCTTGAGTGCGGACAGTGCCTCATTATCATAGCCCAGCTCATAACTCAGCTTGCCATAGTGGAACAGGCTGATCTCCCGGTAAACCGGGTTGCTGCTGTTGGTGCTGCAAAAGAGAAATGCATTGCGCGCATTGGCCTTCTGCCCTGTTTTCAGGTAGGCATCGCCCAGCAGGTACATGGCATGCTGGCTCAGCGAGTCGTCGCCGCCCGCCAGCGGCTTGAATTGCTCTATGGCCTTGGTGTATTGCTTCTCCACATAATAGCAATAGGCCAGCTCATACAGGTCTTCGCGCTTCACCTTTCCGGCGGCGTTCACATATTGCTGCAGGTAATCCCTGGCTTTGCCGTACTGTCCCTTTTCAAACCAGGCATGGCCCAGCAATTGCAGCAGCTCGGTGCGGAAACTGCCGCCCCCTTTGGCCAGTGCCTCTTCTGCTTCCTGAATGGCCTGGTCTTTTTCACCCAGCGAGTAATTGATGGCCGCCGTGTAATACGGTACCAATGGCGCATATTTCGGATCCTTGCGTGCAATCCGGAATGCACCGATGGCATCGCGGTATTGCTTGTCGTTGAAAGCCAGCAGGCCGTAGTAATAGTTGGCATCCACATAATACGGCGACTCCTCTGACTGACGCACGGAATTGAGCAAGGGCTTGGCCCGGGTGAATTCTTTGCGCGTAAAAAGGCTGTAGCCGTGCTGAAACTGCATGATGGCTACCTGCCGGTTGTTAAGGTTTCCCACGGAAGCCTGGTCGAAAGCTTCAATGGCTTCGGCATAAGCCCCTTTGCGGAACTGGTAGGAACCGAGATAATAGCCAAGCTGTCCTTTGAGCACGGTGCCTGCCGTGGATTGCATGAATGCCATGGCTGCTGCCGCAGCTGCCGGGTTGTCCTGCATAAGCTCGCAGGCCAGGTTGTAAAAGCGCAGTTCTTCGAGGTAGAGCTGCTGGCTGATGGCCATGGCTGCGGTGGTTTCCTTTTCCAGTTCGCGGAATATGGGATAGGCCAGCTTGAACTGCTCTTCCCCAAACCATTGCCTGGCCTCGGTGAAGCGCTGGTATGCCTGCGGATCCCGCACAATCATTGTTTCCTGCGCCCGCACCGGCAGACTGCCGCAAACGGTGAAGAATGACAGAATGAATAGAAAGGATATGTTCAGAGGGTGGCTGCCTGCATACTTCAGCAGCCGGAGGTTGAATGGCGTCATACTGCTTGGCCTTGCTTGAAATACGGTATTCCTGCGAAAAAGTTACCAGAGCAGGCTAACGCAAATTAACCGCCGAATATTGGCCGCATACTGCCAACCTTTTTCACATTTCAACATTCTGCCGGTGATTTAACAAGCTCTTATTGCCCTGCGGCCGGCCATGCTGCAAATGCTGCCCGGGAGCCATACTTTTGCAACTGCAAACGCAATCCCTATGATCAGCATGCTGAAAGATACTGACCCGCTGAAGGAACTGGAGGAAGAAGTGCTGGTAGAAGCCGATGCCGGTTACAACCTGATTGTCTGGAACGATGACGTAAATACGTTTGACTGGGTCATCAAGGCCCTGGTGGAAATATGCGGCCATTCTGAGGAACAGGCCGAGCAATGCGCCCTGTTGATCCACATGCGCGGCAAGTATGCCGTGAAACATGGCGATTTCGAAACCCTGAAGCCAATGTGCGAGGGCATCATTGACCGGGGCATCAATGCAACTATTGAGGAGGTTGCATTGTAGTAGTTGAGGCAAAAGCCTCCCACCCCATTGAAAACACTGCACATCCTGGATCAAAACCTGTGGTTTCCCCCACTCAGCGAGGCTGATGCCGATGGTTTGCTGGCCGCCGGCGGCGACCTGAGCACGGCGCGCTTGCTGGAAGCCTACCGCCGGGGCATCTTCCCCTGGTATGAGGGCGACATTCCGCTCTGGTGGAGTCCCGACCCCCGCTTTGTGCTGTACCCGCAGCACCTGTATGTGAGCAAATCCATGAAGACGGTGATAAAGCGGGGCACTTTCAGCTTTTCCCGCAACCATTGTTTTGGCGAAGTGATACGGGAATGCGGTATGATCAATCGTCCGGGGCAGCATGGCACCTGGATACAACCTGAGGTGGTCCGGGCCTTCGAAGAGCTGCATGCCCTGGGCCATGTGCACAGCTTTGAAGCCTGGCACAACGGACAATTGGCCGGGGGGCTCTATGGGGTGAAACTTGGCGACATCTTTTTTGGTGAAAGCATGTTTGCAAAGCAGAGCAACGCGAGCAAGGCAGCGTTCATCTGGGCCGTGGGCCAGCTGATGCAGGAAGGC
>JALOMZ010000371.1:2902-5604 GCA_025455205.1 Chitinophagaceae bacterium
CAGAACACCTGGAGAGCCTGGGGGCGGAATTCATAAGCCGCAAGGATTTCATAGCTTCACTGCATGCGCACATCCCCGGGACTATTTAAATGGCTATTGGCACTCGTGCTATTATCCGGCGCATTGCCCGGATGGGCCGCACGGGTTGATTCCGTGCTCATCAACAGCCGGGCCATGCAGCGCCCGCTGCCCATGACTTTTGTACTGCCCAATAGTTACGATAGCAGCAGCACCCGCTATCCGGTGTTGTACCTGTTGCATGGTTATGGTGGATGGCATAGCAACTGGATACTGCGGATGCCCGGACTGACCAGCCTCGCAGATATATTCCAGGTGATCATTATATGTCCGGAAGGAGGCCGCAACAGCTGGTATGTTAACAGCCCACTGCAACCCCAATCGCAATTTGAAACCTTTGTGGCGGAGGAAGTAACAGATTTTGTGGACAGCACATTCCGCACCCGGAACCAACCACAATACCGTGCCATCAGCGGGTTGAGCATGGGCGGCCATGGGGCACTCTATATTGCCATGCGCCACCGCCAGCTGTTTGGCCTGGCAGGCAGCATGAGCGGTGCGGTAGACCTCACCCAAACGCGCGATGGATTTGGACTTTCTTCCGTGATCGGCGACAGTACTGGCTGGCACCGCTACTCGGTGTTGCATTTGGCGGATTCGGCCTCTATGGCCGGACTGCAACTGATATTGGATTGTGGGCTGGACGACAGGCTACTGCCGGGCAACCGTGCCCTGCATCAGCAGTGGCTGAACCTGCGTGTGCCGCATGTGTATATGGAACGCCCGGGCGGACATACCTGGGATTACTGGCGCGCTTCCATCTGGCATCACCTGGTGTTCTTCAGCGGCTATTGGTCATCAATATCCGGTTGAACCATCGCGCACATGTACTTTCTTTTTGCCGGAGTTCTTCTTTTCCCATTCCTGCACTACAGCCGGCTTAGCATTTTTCTTGGGTGCCTGGCTGCTGTCTGTGGCCCCCTTTCCCGATTTATTGGATAATCCAAATACGGCCAGCGGATTCACAGCACTGTCACGGATAAACTCCTCACTGCGCTGCACAAAACCGGTTTGCGGATCGTACCAGGTCCAGGTGCCATGACGCATGCTGCGGCCTTCATTCTTCACTACCACTTTGCGGTATTTGCCATCTTCATACAGGTCAGGAATATCAAAAGTGTCGTATTGCTTGCCGGGGTCAATGGCCCACCAGTTCTCCTCCCGTTCCAGGCCAAAGATGGAATAGTATTGTGCCTTGCCGCTTTTCAGTCCCCATTTGTATCGTTCCACGGCCAGCAGGTCGCCCTGCTCGCTGTAGCGGCGCCAGATTCCCTCTTTTTTGTCGTCTACATACATACCTTCTTCGTCGTAGCCGGGGTTGCCACGCAGTGCAGGTTGCTGCTCCACCCATGGTCCCTGCTTGCGGCCCCGGAGGTCCACACAATTCAGGGTATCGCCACGGTCGCTAAGCTTGAATGTTTTACATTGTGCGCTCACCGGATCGCTCCACAACAATGCCCCCGCCAAAACCAACAACAACTGCTTCATACAATCATTCAACGATAAGCTTACCGAAAAATTGCTTCCTTTTATGTTCGTAAAATTAAGAAATGCCGTCCTCAGTGCCAGCTGCCTGAGCATCCTTCACATTTCATTATCAGCCCAGGAGGTACAGCCTACCCCGGCCGCCGACAGGCTGAAAAGCCTGGCCGACAAGCGTACCATGGCTGCCGCTTCGCCCTTCAAGACCGCTTTCCGCAACGTAGGCCCCACGGTAATGAGCGGCCGTGTGGTGGATATTGACGTGAACCCCGAAGACCCCACGGAATTCTATGTGGCATATGCCACTGGCGGCCTATGGCATACCACCAACAACGGGCAGTCTTTCACGCCCATCTTCGACCAGGAAGATGTGATTGGCCTGGGTGATGTAACAGTGCACTGGCCCAGCCGCACCATCTGGCTGGGTACCGGCGAAGCCAATGCCAGCCGCAGTACCTACAGCGGCATTGGTGTATTCAAGAGTGCAGACAATGGCAAAACCTGGCAATACCTGGGCCTGCCCGAAAGCCATCATATTGGTGAGATCATTGTGCATCCCACCCAAGCCGGCACCGCCTGGGTGGCCGTTACCGGCCATTTGTATTCGCCCAACAAGGAACGGGGCGTATACAAGACCACCGATGGCGGAAAGAACTGGAAGCAGGTGCTCTATATTGATGACAATACCGGCGCCATTGAACTGGACATCAACCCCAAAAATCCCAATGAACTCTATGCCAGCATGTGGTATAAAACCCGCAAGGCCTGGAATTTTGAGGAGAGCGGAAAAACCAGTGGCATCTATAAGAGTGCGGATGGTGGAGAAAAATGGACCCTGATATCAGGCGAAGGTTCCGGCCTTCCTTCCGGAGCTGCCATGGGCCGCAGCGGTGTGGTGGTGTATGAAGGCAATCCTGAGATTGTGTATGCCATCGTAGACAACCAGACCAAAAGGCCTGCCCCTGCCAGGGCAGATACTTCTGTGTACAAACTGGACGATTTGAAATCCCTCAGCAAGGAACAGTTTGCGGCATTGGATGACAAAAAACTCGATTCATTCCTGAAAGCCGGTCGCCAATATCCCCGCTACAGCAGTAAGAAACTGAAGGAGATGGTGGCTTCCGACAAAATCAAGCCTACGG
>JALOMZ010000372.1 GCA_025455205.1 Chitinophagaceae bacterium
TAGCCAATGATCCCATAGTTGGTGTCGCTGCAGTCGGTGGTGCAGAATTCATAGGCTTTTTTGAAACCGTCGGCTCCGTAAAAATCGTCGGCGTTGATAACCACGAAATTCTCCTTCACCACGTCCCTGGCACAAAGCACGGCGTGGGCGGTACCCCAGGGCTTGGCGCGCTCCGGATGCACCTGGGCATCGGCAGGCACAAAATCAGAGAGGTGCTGAAATACATATTCCGTTTTAATGCGCCCCTTCAGCTTGGGTTCCATGATAGCCCGGAAAGTTTCTTCAAATTCCTCCCGGATGATGAACACGACCTTTTCAAACCCTGCCCGTATGGCGTCGTAAATGGAATAATCCATAATGGTTTCCTTGCTGGGGCCAAAGCCTTCAATCTGCTTCATTTTGCCATAACGGCTGGCCATTCCTGCTGCCAGTATTACGAGTGTTGGTTTCTGCATGTGGTATTTTTTTAAAACTTTGCGAAGATAAGAGATCACCCAGCTTGTTAAGCCCTCATTTCATACCTGCCTCCGTAATACCGGAGCCTGTGCACCATCCGCTGTTTGCCGAGCATGGCATAAGCGTCTGGATCCTGCGGCTTGACCGCATCCACCCGGAGGTATCCGGCAACAAATGGCTGAAACTGCAAGGCTGGCTGAACACCCTGGAAAGCCCATGCCGGGGCATCCTCACCATGGGTGGTCCCTGGAGCAACCACCTGCATGCGGCGGCAGCCTGGTGCCGGCTGCAACAGTTGCCATTTACGGCGGTGGTGCGCGGCCACGAAGGCCAACAAACCCAGACACTCGAAGATATCTTACAAGGTGGCGGACGCGTGGTTTGGGCCCAGCGCCAGGCATTTGCCAATACCCTGCATTGGAAGCAGATGGCCCAACAGGAAGGTTTGCTGTTTGTGCCCATGGGTGGCGACGGACCAGCTGGTGTGGAAGGCGTGAAAGCGTATTTTGATCAGTATCATACCCATCCATTTGATGCCATCTGGTGTGCGGCCGGCACCGGCACCACCCTGCAGGGCATTATGCGTTCCCGCCTGCCGGCAACATCCGTTTTCGCCTTCAACCCCGGCATTCATGATGAGCAAATGGAGCTTCAGGTCATTCAGACGGCCCGGGAAACCGGCAGGAATCTGCAGTGGGTGAGGCTGCCCGGCGACCATTTCGGCCGATCCACCAGCGAACAATTTAACACCATGAATGCCTGGTTTGACAACACCGGCATCCCCACCGACCATGTATATACCGGCAAAATGATTGCCGCCTTCCTGAATTATGTGCGGCAGGAAAACCATCTGCCCCGCCGAATCCTGCTGGTGCATACCGGCGGCCTGCAGGGAAACAGATCGTTAATGCCTGGCCGCCTGAAATTTGTGGGTTAACTCTGACGTTATATTTGCCGCGTGCCGGCCCTGCCCGCGCTTCCCTGTATGAAAAGACTATTGACCCTGCTGATCTCTTCGATGCTCCTTTCCGCGGTTTTCAGTCCGGCTGAAGCGCAGGACACCCTTCCGAAATTCACCGTGGAAGACAAGGGTGGCGGCCGCATCATCATCAGCTGGAGAAACCCCTACCCCAACCTCATCCAATTGGCGGTGCAGCGCTCTTACGACAGCCTGAAACGCTTTTCAACCGTCTACTCCACCACCTCTCCGGAATTGCCGGTCAATGGGTTCA
Source organism: Chitinophagaceae bacterium (assembly GCA_025455205.1). Taxonomy (GTDB): domain Bacteria; phylum Bacteroidota; class Bacteroidia; order Chitinophagales; family Chitinophagaceae; genus Phnomibacter. Next base: position 1,689 of record JALOMZ010000372.1, read on the forward strand.
GCGACAAGGTGGTACCCGGACTGAAACCCTACTACCGCATTTTCTACGTGATGCAGGGTGGCGCATATTTCTTTACCCAGAGCAAGCGGGGCACGGAGCTTAGCCCCGGCAGTCAGGGAACAGTAAAAGAAACGGACAGTAGACGCGACCAACTGGATGCCGAACTGGTGGACGCAGCAAAAGGCGTACGGAAAGACTCGGTGGTGTATGCCCCCGACCACGAGTTTCATATCAAGATTGCCGACACGCTCTATGCCACCCTCATCACCGCCCAGTTCTTCCAATTCAGGGATTCGATTCTTACCAAAACCAAAGACACCCTGTACCAGCTCAATAACGACACCATCCTGCTGGGTGTTTACGTGCCACCATTTACCCAGCGCACGAGCGAGTTTGTATTCACTGACAAAGACGGATACATAGTGATCAAGCTGCAGGATGCCGACAAGAACCGGTACGACCTCCTGTTCATGGAAGAAGATGAAACGCCCGTGCTCGAATTAAAGGCCATCAGGGAACCCTATCTCATCCTCGACAAAACGATTTTCTACCACGGCGGATGGTTCAAATTTGAGCTGAAGGAAAACAACCGCATCAAGGAAAGGAACAGGGTATTCCTGGCCAAGGATTTCAGTCCATAGGCACCAGTGCCACATCAAACACTTCGGCAAACTTCTGCAACAGCACCTGTTTCACTTCCTCAAAGGATACCGGGGCACCCAGTTCCTTTTCGATGGAAGTAACCTGCTTGTCTTTTATCCCGCAGGGTATGATATGGTTAAAATAGTCCAGGTCTGTATTAACGTTGAGTGCCCAGCCATGCATGGTGATCCAGCGGCTGCAGCGCACGCCCATGGCACAGATCTTGCGCTCGCGGCCTTTCTGGTCAGGATCAATCCAAACGCCGGTTTCGCCGGTTGACCGCTCTCCCTTCAGCCCATAATGCGCAATGGTTTTGATGATCACCTCCTCCAGGTTGCGCAGGTACTTGCCAATGTCGGTATAGAATTTCTCCAGGTCCAGGATGGGATAGCCCACCAGTTGCTGGGGACCATGAAAGGTGATATCGCCGCCGCGGTTTATTTTGAAATAGTCAATGCCCCTTGCGCCCATCTCTTGTTCCGAAATGAGGATATTCTCCAGGTGCCCGCTTTTGCCGAGGGTATACACAGGCGGATGTTCCACCAGCAGCA
>JALOMZ010000373.1 GCA_025455205.1 Chitinophagaceae bacterium
TTCATAGGAAAGGAAAGGTTTGCGTGTTATGAAAACAGGGAAGAACGGTTATCCGAGGTCGTCTACAAACAAGTCTGGATAGAAGCGCGTATTGCCGGGAACATGGGCATAGCCGCTCAGATCAGTGATGCCCTGTGCCTGCAGCACGGCTTCATCCGTAAAGAAATTGCCCGTGCACTTGTCGGCGGGCTGCTGCAGGATGTACCAGGCAGCATCGGCCACAATCTGCGGTGTGCGGCTCATGTTCATCAGCATTTCGCCGCCCAGCAGGTTGTTCACCGCCGCCGTGGCAATGGTGGTTTTGGGCCAGAGCGTATTGGCGGCAATGCGGTAAGGCTTCAGCTCGGCGCTCAGTCCATAGGCAATCATGCTCATGTTGTATTTACTCATGGTATAGGCCAGGTGGCCGGCAAACCATTTTGGCTGCATGTTGATGGGCGGGCTGAGGTTGAGGATATGGGCATTGGTGCTTTTCTTCAGGAAGGGAATGGCGGCCTGGCAGAGGAAGAAAGTGCCCCGTACATTGATGTCATGCATGAGGTCGTAGCGCTTGGGTTCCGTTTTTTCCGTGGGGAGCAGATTGATGGCACTGGCGTTGTTGACCAGGATATCAAGGCCGCCGAAATGAGCTGCGGCCTGCTCTATGGCTGCCCGGCTGGCCACTTCGTCGCGGATGTCCAGCTGGATGGGAAGGGCCTTGCCACCGGCTGCTTCAATTTCCTCGGCTGCACTATAGATGGTGCCGCCCAGGCGCGGGTCTTCCGTTACGCTTTTGGAGGCCACCACAATATTGGCGCCATCAGCGGCCAGCTTCAGGGCAATGGCCTTGCCAATACCCCGGCTTGCGCCGGTAATGAATACGGTTTTGTTCTGAAATGGCATATCACTCGTTTTATGTAAAGAAACTCCATTATGCGCCTGCGGACGCAAACGGGGAGGATAAATATAATGACATTTGTCGTATCTTAGTACGACAAATGGCGACAAAATGAAAAAAAAGCGGGTGCAATACCGTCCCTCCCCCTGCCTGCCGCTGGGTCAGCAGCTGCAGGAGCCCGAGATGGATTATGGTACGGATACCAGTGTTTTTGCGGCCGGAGGATTTGAACACCTGCAGCAGCAACTGGGATTCAGCCAGGTGGAATGGGCTGCCATTCTGCACATCAGCGACCGTACGCTGCAGCGCTACCTCAAGGATGGCCGGCCCTTCACGGGGCTGCAGGCCGAGTTGTTGCACTACCTCCAAAAGCTTACCCGCACCGGCCTGCAGGTTTTCGAGTCGGCCGCTGCCTTTGAAGCCTGGCTGCGATGCACAGCATCAGACGCTGCCATCACCTCCAGGTTCCAGCTGCTGCAATCCATCACCGGCATTCGCCTCCTGCAGCAGGAGCTGGGCCGCATTGCCTATGGTGTTCATTTATGAGAACGGTATACCGCATTGGCCACCGCGAACTCATTGCAGACCTGGAAGGGATGGGTGCGGCTTTGTATGGCGGACGCTGGAACCGGGTGGGGCTGCCCTGCCTGTACACCAGCATGCACCTGTCGCTGGCCCTGCTGGAGCATTGGGCCACGGCCCAAGGCAGCAGGGCCCTGGCCTCCCTGGCCACCCTGCGGCTGAGAATGCCGGCCGAAATACCCATGTATCATATTGATGAATCCCGGCTTCCCCATCACTGGCATACTGATGTAGCCTACACCCAATGGCTGGGCAGCCAGATATTGGAAGACCCGGGCTATGCAGGCTTTGTAGCTCCCTCCGCCGTGGTGCCCGGCGAGTACAATGTCATACTCAATCCAGGCTCTCCCCATTTCCATCTGATTGAATGGGAAGCAGCGACTCCGCTGGAAGTGGATGCGCGGCTGTTGCCCGCCGGTGCTGCCTCCCCGGCTTAGCGGATCACCTGCGACAGCTTCTCCCAGATCTGATTCTGGTATACCACAGGCACCAGGCTGTTATCTGGATAATCCCCCATCCGCACCACTACCAATTTCTGCGAAGGCACCACATTCAGCAGCTGACCGTTTTTTCCCATAGCGGCATACATATCAGCAGGTGCCTGCGGAGCCAGGGCAAAGGGAAACACCGTTTGTGAACCAGGCACCATTAAGGATGACTGGCCATTGAGCCACCAGAGATAGCCGTATGAGCGGTTGAGCGACTGAGAAGGCTGGGTCATAGCCTGCACATAACCGGCATCCTGCAGTACCGTTTCGCCGGCCCATTTGCCCCCGCGGAGCATAAGCAGGCCAAACCTCGCCATAGACCTTGCAGTACTGTAATACACATTGTTGTAACCCGATTTGATCCAGGCTCCATCCATGCCTGTCTTGTTGCGGATACGGGCATTGAAATAATCGCTGAAGCTCTGGCGCGTGGCATTGGCTATCACCTGGTCCAGCAAGGTGTAAGGAGCGTTGTGGTATGCCCAGCGGGTGCCGGGCGGGGCTTTGTACACCAGGCATGGCTTGTCGGTGCAGAAAGGATCGGACACTGCATCATCCAGGCCGGTGGTCATGGTGAGCTGGTGGCGCACGGTGATCATGGATTCCTGGGCCGGTGGCAGGCTGCTCCAGCCGGTGCCCAGGTACTGGCTGGCGGGCCTGTCCGGTTGCAGCAATCCCTCGTGCTGCGCAATACCAGCCAGGGCAGCAGTGAGTGTTTTGCCCGCCGAGGCCCAATACCAGGTGCTGGAAGCCTGGAAGGCTCCGCCGGTGAGCTGCTGGCCAAAATATTTTTCGAGCACAATACGCCCGTCTTTCAACACAATGAACGCCCGGGTGTTGCCCTGTTCCAGCAAGGTGTACAATTCGGGCAGGGCTGCCGTATTCCATCCCAGGCTCTCCGGGGTGATGGTGGCCCAGGTGCTG
>JALOMZ010000374.1 GCA_025455205.1 Chitinophagaceae bacterium
AAACTGGACAGTTTCTTTAGCATGTCGTCGAAAGTGGCAGGCCACAAGGTGGATGTTACGGGATTCATCGGTCAGTATGCGCATGGTAACGAACCAAGTCACCATATCGCCTACCTCTACAACTATGTGGGGCGTAACGACAAAACAAGGCGCATGGTGCAAATGATTGCCGACAGCATGTACCGAAATCAGCCCGATGGATATCCGGGCAACGAAGACTGTGGCCAGATGAGCGCCTGGTATGTTTTCAGTGCCATGGGTTTCTACCCGGTTAATCCGGCCAGTGGCCGCTATGATCTCGGAGTGCCCTTGGTATCCAGCGTCGTGATAAAGCTTCCCAATGGAAATACCTTTTCAGTGCGCAAGGCGACTGACGAGCGGAAAGCCGCCCGCAAGGGAACGGTGTGGCTGAACGGTCAGCCCCTGAAGGAATACTTCATCACCTGGCAGCAAATACAGGCAGGAGGAGAGTTGGTATTTTATTGAAGGGGTAAACAGTCATACTGCATTAGGTGCCAATGAGGGTAATGCCCGCAACAATGAATACAACCCGGCTTTAAGAGTTGGATGCGATTGACTGGTGTGAAGAAAAAGGATAGCTTGTGCTTGGGCTGAAACGTAGGGGAATAATTTGAAACCAACTGAAATGGAATGATGATGAGCATTTGTGCAATGTCACCTGAAGAGAGGGTGCCTGTGCCAGATAAGGCCGCGGGTGGTACCCTAAAGAAGGCCTTTTTCTGCATTGCCATGTTGCTGGCTTTCTGCTATGGTCTGCCCGTGTATGCCCAGCGCCCCAAAAACATCCTGTTGTACACCAACTGGCAGAATTCCAATATCGGCGATATTGGCCATACACCGGGTACGCTGGCTACCTTGGAGAAATACATCCCGGAGGCCAATGTGGTGTGCTGGATGAGGAGTACCAGTGCAGAGGTGGAAGCGATGATCAAAAAGCGCTTTCCAAAAGCGGCCTTTGTGTACGGTAATATTGTGGAGTATGACAAGCCGCAAAATGCCGCCTTGAAAATGGCGTTTGATACGGCCGACCTTTTCATGTGGAACTCAGGCATGCACCTGAATTTCGGTGTTTTCGGCAAGGACTGGGCGGTGCCCACCTGGTCGCTGTTTGCCCTCAATTATGCATACAGCCGGCATATTCCTTTTGTGCTCTATGGACATTCCTTCGACAAGTTTGAAGACAACAGCCACATTGCCTATCGCAGCACGCTGGACCGGGCCGCCATGATCCTCTGCCGGGATAAGGAATCCCAAAATTACATGCAAGAACTTGGCTTCCGGCCGAAGCTGCTGGATTTTGGGCCGGATGCGGTGTTTGGCATTGACGTGAAGGACGAAACCAGGGCAGGCTCTTTCCTCCAGGCGAATGGATTGGAACCCCGCAAATTCCTGGCCGTTGTCATCCGCACCAATTCGCCAAAGATCCTTGACCAGGCGGGGCACAACGACCTGCTGAACCCGGTTGCCATTACCGAAGCACAGAAAGAGGAGAATCACCGCTGGATGCAGAAGACCCGGGAGGTGATTACCTGGTGGGTGCGCGAAAAAAAGATGAAAGTGCTGCTGGCGCCTGAGGTGAATAAGGAGATCCGTTATGCCAAAGAATGGGTGCTCGACAGCCTGCCGCCGGATGTACAGGGGAATGTGGTTTGGCGCAGCAGCTTCTGGAACGTGGATGAGGCCAATGCCGTGTATGCACAGGCGCACAGTGTGCTGGGACTGGAGCCGCATTCGCTGATCATGGCCCTGGCCAATGGCGTGCCGGTGGTGCATGCCCGGGCGCAGAAATATGGCAAAAAGGGATATATGTTTCGCGACATCGGATTGGGTGATTGGTTATTTGATATTGACCAGGACAGCAGTGCCGATATCATCAGGGCACTGGATGGCATAGCCACCAATTATCCCCGGGCAAAGGAAAAGGTGGCGGGTGCCATGCAGTTTGTGCAGCAGAAGCAGCAAGAACATATGATGGTGATCCGGAGGTTGTTGGAATTGCCGGGAAATTAGTGGAGTTGTTGTTTGGAGCATTGAAAAGCGGGGGCTAGTGGTTGGGCACTTATTGAGTTGATGGGCTCCCTGGCTGAACCAGTTGTAAAATATTTTGTCTATGAATATGAAAGCATTCAGCGCCATCTCTATGGTCTTTGGGGGACTATTGTCCGCACTGCCATTGCACGCGCAGCAGGCGCCACCGGCAAAACCCAACATCATCTACATCCTGATGGATGACCTGGGTATAGAAGAAATCCAGCCATATAACCCAAAGGCTTATCCTACACCCAACCTGAACCGCCTGGCGGAGGAGGGCATGCGCTTTACGCAGCATTATGCCGGCACCTCCGTGTGCGCACCATCGCGCTGTGTGCTCATGACAGGAAAACACACAGGTCATGCGGAGGTGCGGGGAAACAAACAGATGGAGCCTTCTGGTCAGATGCCGCTTTCTGACAACACGATAACAGTGGCAGAGACGTTGCAGCAAGCCGGATACCGTTCGATGCTGTTGGGTAAATGGGGCCTAGGCGTGGAAGGCAGTTCCGGTGAGCCTACGCGGCAGGGTTTTGAATCGTACTACGGTTACCTAGACCAGGTGCTGGCGCACAATGCCTTTCCGGCCTACCTGATTCGCAATGGGAAAAAGGAAACCCTCAACAATACCGTACAGTGGGAAGACTCTTCCAGCATGTTCAAAGGACTGGGCAGCTATGCCACGGAAAAGCGGACCTATTCCAATGCATTGTTCACGAAGGAAGCGGTGAAGTTTCTGCAGCAACCGCAGGATAAACCTTTTTTCCTGTACCTGGCCTACACCATTCCACACAACAATGGCGAAGCGCCCTGGGAAGA
>JALOMZ010000375.1 GCA_025455205.1 Chitinophagaceae bacterium
CGTAGAAAATAAAGCTGGCTACCAGTATCAGCAGGTTCTGGCTCCTGAGGTTTCGCTGGAATACAAACCAATACAGCAGAAAGAAGAGGGGAAAGAAGATTGCGAAGTCAATGGAATTGAAAAGCATATCAGTCTCTTCCGAAGATTTTCTTTTTGATGATGGTGGCATTGACCGGCCCAAGCATAGCCGACAATCCCCGGATGGCCAGGCCACCCTTCAGCTGCAGTCCCGGATACAGCTCCTGCGAATATCGCAGAAATATTTGAGCCATATGGGGTTTTTGGAGCCTGTACATGCGCCAGAGGTCGAAAAAGAAGTAGGCCGTTCCCTGTTTCATCTCTTCGGAAGCCATTCCTTCCCGTTCAAAGATCTCCATGAATTTTCTGCGCAGGGCCAGGATCTGCCGCAATTTGGCTTCGTTGGTGGTGAGGGAACCTACCCTATCGTCGAGGTTATGATTCCTGATAAGGGCCCTGCCCGCATCTGCTACCGATCCGAAGCGCATATGGCTGGCGCAGGCCCGCAAAAACAGGTCTACATCCTGGTTGATAAGCAGGGATGGGTCATGACCGCGCACCGTCCAGAGGGCATCCCGGCGCCACATCAGGGCCGGTTGGGGAAAATACTGGCCGCCCATATACCTGATGGCGTGGTAGGCAGGGTCTGGCAGATGATCCACCAGGGGGTATTTGTATTTGAAAGTAACAGCCGACTCTTCAAAATCGGCATTCCCGGAGAAATAGTCATACGGCCCGTAAACACCGGAGGCCTGACGGGTGGCTTCCAGGTAAGCAATGCGCTGATGGAAATAGTTATGTTCGAGCAGGTCATCGCTGTCGAGATACACCACGTACTTGCCCCGCGCCTCCCCTAATCCGTAGTTGCGGGCATTGGAGGCGCCGCGGTTGAGCTGCCGCAGCAGGCGCACGCCGGGAAACTGCTGGCGGATATATTCCACGGTTTCATCGGTGCTGCCATCATCCACTACAATGATTTCAACATCCTTGTCGTAGGGCAGGCTGTTGAGCGTATAGCCTACGAGTTTCTCGCGGTTATAGGTGGGGATTATAACAGAAACCCAAACAGACATGATAATGGATTATATGGCTTGGGAAGCCCTGGAGGATGCTTTTGCCTCCGGTTGGTGAAATGCTTCCATTATTTTCCGGCTGTTGAACAAATAGTCACCCCACTGTTCCACGATGAACGTGCGGGCGGCCTGGCCCAGCCTGGTGCGCAGGGCTTTGTCGGCCGCCAGCGTGAGCAGGGCGGATTGAATGTCGGCAGGGGATTTTACGGGCACGAACCAGCCATTTTCCCCATGGGTGATCAGTTCCTGGTGGCCCGGGATACTGGTAGTGATCACGGGCAGCCCCGACGACATGGCTTCCGCCACGGCATTGCTGATGCCTTCCCAGTGGCTTACGAGGGCAAAGAGGTCGGCAGCCTGGTAATATTCATGGATGCCGGAAGGATCTACCTGCGCAGCATCGATCACTTTATCAGTTATACCCCGTTTATGGAGCTCATCGGCCATGGATATGGCGGTTTCCCCTGCATGCACAGCCACCAGGCGAAGCTGCGGGTTAACGGCGGCAGCCGCGGCAAATGCATCGAGCAGTTCAAACCAGCCTTTTCGTTCAATAAGCGTGCCCACTGCCAACACCAGCAGGGCTTCCTGCGGCAATCCGAGGCGGCGGCGCAGGGCCTCACGTTCATGCTGGCTCACTGGTTTGAAGATGGCATGGTTAACGCCCCGGCGAACGATGGTGAAATCGAGCCAGGCATTGCAAATGGCGCGGCTCTCTGCAGCCAGGCTTTCAGCCACGGAGAAGCGGATATCGGCCTCCATCATGGTTTGGATGAAGAAGCGCCGTGCGCCCTCGTTGCGGCCCGGTTCTACCCATACGTCGTCACCAATAACCATCACGCCGGTCTTCACCCCCAGTTTCCTGCCCAGCTTTAACACCAGTCCGGCTTCAGGAATGTATTGGGCCAGGAAAAAATCGTTCTTATCAAAGCGGATACCCGCACGACGTATCCAGCGTTCCACACCACGGATGTATCGCTCATCATACGTGCTCTTTACAAAACGGTGCGGACGCGGGTCGGACACCACAGGATGAAAAATTTCGATGCCATCGTACCACCGGCTGCGCGGCAGCGAGCGCTGGTGCTGGTCTGATTTATTGGTAAAGAGCATGCTGAATGGCCAGGGCCATTTGTACATCACGGGCTGCACCACCCGCACCTCGGCGCCCAGCTGCTGCAGGGCCTTGTTCTGCCGGTGCGTGAATATACCGTTCCAAGCCCTGCCTTTCAGGGGGCTTGGATAAAAGGACGGGAAAACCCAGATGCGCATAGGAGTTTGCATAAAGATCATGCCATGGCCGGCAAGGCGGCCTTTTCAAGGGCATTCAGGCCATGGCGCAGGAGGCCATCAAAGAATCGCGCTTCATCAGTTGCCGGTGCATCAGGATGCGGATTGAGGCAGGCCCGCAGATCGGGGGCCTTCACCTGCAGCTGTTCGCCAGCCTGGTAAACAGAAAAGGGGGTGAGGAATCCCGTTTTCTTGCGCTGTGCTATGGCGGGGAGCTTTTCTTCCACCAGCTGGCGCAGGGGCATCTTGCCCTGCTGGCCCTGCCGAAGCTGCTCCACCGGAATGGAGAAGGCCAGCTCCACCAGCTCATGGTCCAGCAGGGGCACGCGGGCTTCCAGTGCATTGGCCATGGTCATGCGGTCTACCTTGTAGAGCATCTCCGATTTCAGGAAGGTGGCAAAGTCGGCCAGCAGCATCTGGCGTATGGGATGCAGGTGGCGGCTGCGGTCAAACACTTCATCCACCTGCCGCTTCAGGCGCC
>JALOMZ010000049.1 GCA_025455205.1 Chitinophagaceae bacterium
GTTCGGCCCTCCGCGAAATACCTGTTCATGATCATCCTGAGCCCCACCGGCCCCTACTTCACCGCGCCCATGCGTCTATATGTGGAAGAAACCTATGTACGGGCGGTAGAAGGCGGTGTAGGCTATGCCAAGGCTGCCGGTAACTATGCCGCCGCCATGTATCCCACCGAACAGGCCAAGCTGAAGGGCTACGACCAGGTGCTGTGGACCGATGCCAATGAACACAGATTTGTGCAGGAAGCCGGCGTGATGAATGTGCTTTTTGTACTGGGCAACAAGGTGATCACCCCGGGCCTCGACCAGGGCACCATCCTGGCCGGCGTAACCCGCGACAGCGTGCTGGCCGTGGCCCGCGAAATGGGGCTGGAAACTGAAGAACGCCATATCAGCATTGATGAACTGATAGAAGCACACCACAAGGGCGAACTGAAGGAAGTGTTTGGCGCCGGTACTGCTGCCACCATCAGCATGATCAGGGAACTCCGGTATAAGGAGGAAGACCTGTTCTTTGATGTGGACAACTACAAAGTAGCACCGGCCATCCTCCAGAAGCTCAATGGCATCCGCTACGGCCAGGACCCCGACACCCACGGCTGGATGCTGAAAGTGTGATGATTAAGGCAAAGTCTTGTGAATAAGCAACAAGAGCCGTTCTCCGCCGGGAGGGCGGCTTTTTTGTGGTTCGCATGTGCTTAGTTGTGGTGCAGCAGGTAAGACAACGGGTAAATGATGTATTCCGTGAAAAACAGCCCCCAGAAGAACATATAGAATTGCTTCACCTGCCCGGGATGCGCAAGGTTAAGCTTTGCTGCACGGTACACAAATACCAGGCAGAGTGCCAGGTGCGACAGGGAGAATATGCCGGCATGTACCGGCATTACAAGCACAAAGGGGCTGGCACTTACCAGCAGGTAGGAAGCCACCACTACCGCCACGCCCAGCCAGAGGGCACCTTTCCGGCTCATGCTGATGGCCAGGGTTTTGAAATGGTGCTGCGCATCGCCCTCCATATCGGGAATATCCTTGAACCAGGCGATGCCAAAACTGAAGCCGGCTACAAAAATGGCCAGGGGCCAGATGCCCTGGGGAATATACCATTGCCCCTGGATTTGCTGCAGGAAATGGGCGGTCATGCCCAGGTTTACGAGCAGTCCGCGTACCCCCACTATAGCCATGGCCGCTGGCAGGTGATGGCGCTTCAGCTTGAGGGGCGGTAAGGAATAGGCGGCACCGATGGCGCTGATGCTGAGCATGAGTAAAAAGAAGGGCAGGCCCAGTGTTGCGGCAATACCCAGGGAGAGGGCCAGGCTGAGCCACACGGCTGTTTTGGCCTGCGTCAGCGTGAGGGTGCCGGCGGCCAGCGGTAGCCAGGGCTTATTGATGCGGTCTACCTCCACATCCTGCCACTGGTTAAGGCCCACAATGAAAATATTGCAGGCCAGGGCGCTCACCAGGGTCAGCAGATACAAGGTACTAAACTGGTCTACCACCATCCAGGTGTCTGACCCGGCCTCAGCGGCGTATTCTGCGCTGCTGATGATATACAGGGCGGTGATGCTGAAGAGCGAGCCGATGATGGTATGGGGCCTGCTGAATTCCCACCAGGCACGCAGTGATTGGGTCATGAGATAGGTTGGCCTGTCAAGATAGAAACTTTTCGCCACCACGGCCCGCTTTGCTGAAAGCGGAAGCGATATTCAGTGGTGGAAGTATCCACACACAGCCGTTCAAAGGATCGCCGGCGGATGGAACGAAGTACGGATACGCAGCCGTCCCAGGTAACCGTAACCAGATGCACCGGCACCAGGTACGTGAAGAACAGGCGCCGCCAGCTGAAGGGTTTTATGAAGGGGGCGAAGAGGATCTGTCCCAGGGTGGTGCTCAGGTTCACCAGCATCCAGCATGGCACCGTGGGCTGTGTGATTTCTGCAATGAGAAGGGGCCGCTTTGTGGCTGCTATCTGGGTGAGCAGCTGCTGCCGCTGCGCCGTCGTAAAGTGGTGAAACGCATTGAAAAAGGTGATGAGGCCCTGACCGGGGATGGCATCCTGCAACACATCCACCGCTTCCCAACGGGCAGACACCTCATGGGAAAAAATATTTGTGCCAATGGGGTATTTATCGGTGAGAAGCAGTTGTGCAGGCCGGCAGCCTTGTTGCAGCATGTATTGCACGGGACCGGCCGCGCCTGTGCAGCAGTCGGTCCATGCGCCGCTTGCTTCCTCTTCCAGCATCTGTCGCACCAGGGGCGCCACCGGCTGGTACAGGTGAAACCGCAGGGCCATGAAGGAGAGGAACGCCATCTGGTGGCGCCGCATCCAGGCAGGGAACCAGGGGTGGTCTTCCAGTTCTAACGACATAGCGGGGAAATTAGGGCATATCGCAACACGGTGCATGATGGAACAACCATCCAACAGTCAATGAGGAACTAAAACCATGAGTGCCCGGTTCCCGAAATTCCTGGTGCCTGCTTTGTGCCATGGTGGTTAAAAATGATTTTTGAAATCCTTTCTAATGGTTAATTGACAGTGAATATGGATCTTTCCGCCTCCTCATGCAGATACAAGAAGTAATCATCCTGCTGGCCCTGATCCTGGGCACCCTGGTACTGAGTGAGCAGCTGGCCCGGGCGGGTAAGCTGTCGCTGGTGCTGGCCCGCAAACTGGTACACCTGGTGGCGGTGTCTGGTGTGGCCATATCGCCGTTGTTCTTTCCCAACCAGCGCCTGCTGGCGGGCATCATTGCGTTTTTTGTGCTGATCCTGTTGTGGGCAGTGGCCACCCGGCGCTTTGCCATCGATGCACAGCGGCAGCGCCGCAGTTGGGGCATCGCCTTGTTTCCATTGGCCTTTTTGATACTCCTGGTTCCTTTTGGCACCCTCTGGCCCTGGCTGGTGGTTTATCCCATGCTGGTGCTGGCCCTGGCCGATCCGGCGGCGGCCCTGGTGGGCGAGCTGGTGGCTAGGCGCTATTGGCAGCTCACGGGCGACCGTAAGTCGTGGCCCGGCAGCCTCACCTTTTTTGTGGTAGCGGCTGCGGTGCTGCTACTCCTGCCGGAGTGGCTGCGACATGTGGATCCCCTGTTTGCATGGCCTTTTGTGAGCCTCATGCACGGGCCAACGGTGGTGGCCATTCTGGTGGTGGCGGCCCTGGCAGCGCTGGCCGAAGCCCTGGGCTCCGGCGGCGGTGACAATATGACCGTTCCCCTGGTAACGGCCTGGGGCATGGCGGCCGTGGGCGACAGTGCCCTGCAATCGGAGCTGCTGCCCGCTGCCGGCCTCGCGGCCCTCTTTGGTGTGCTGGCCTGGTGGCGCCGCTGGCTCGATGCGGGTGGCGCGGCCCTGGCAGCCCTCACGGGCGTTATGGTGTGGACCATCGGCGGCTGGTCGCTGGCGCTGCCCCTGATCTTGTTTTTCCTGAGTGGCAGCCTGCTGGGCCGCCTGCCCCGCAAGGTGCTGCCCGATGCCAAGCATGGCCGCCCGCGCGACTGGATGCAGGTGCTGGCCAATGGCGGCATCGTTATTGGCCTGATGTGGCTGCATGGCATACTCCCTTCTTCGGCCTGGCTGCTGGCCGCCTGGATCTCTGTGTCCATCAGCATGGCCGATACCTGGAGCAGCGAGTTTGGCCAGTGGGCCGGCGGCCGGGTGGTAGACATTGTGGGCTTCCGCAACCTGCGCCCGGGCCTCTCCGGCGGCATCAGCTGGCAGGGCACTCTGGGTGGCCTGGCCGGGGCCGTCATCATAGGCGGCTTTGCCTGGGGGGTAGGCGGATTTAGCCCGGCGGAAGCCGTGGTTATTGCCCTGGCAGGCTTTGCGGGCATGCTGGCTGACAGCCTGCTGGGCAGCCTCTGCCAGGCGCGCTACCGGCGGGCCAACGGAGAACCCACCGAAGACAGCTCCCAGGCAAGCAGCCCCCGGCCGGAAAAAGGCTGGGCCTGGATGACCAACGACTGGGTGAACCTGTTGAGCAACCTGGTCATCACCATCCTCTTTGCTGCCCTGGCCGGTACACTGGTGGCCTGGCTCACCGCATGTCTCTCCTGAAGAGGGGTGCCCAACCCCAGCATCCCGAAAATAGGCCTGAACCGGCTTCCGGCAGGGCAGGATGACATCCGCAAGCCGTGGTTTTCCACCTGAACGGGGGTGTTTCTGGATATTTTGGCATTTTTCTTTGTTTTTCTTTTTGCAATTCATCTGCTCCCGCTTACCTTTGCCGTCCAATTTTAAAAAGCATCGAATGCCTACTATTCAACAACTGGTACGCAAAGGAAGAGAAGTCATCAAGGCCAAGAGCAAGAGCCGTGCCCTGGATGCATGCCCCCAGCGCCGTGGCGTGTGCACCCGCGTTTACACTACTACGCCGAAGAAGCCGAACTCTGCCCTCCGCAAAGTGGCCAAGGTTCGCCTGACCAATAAGGTAGAAGTAATTGCCTATATCCCTGGTGAAGGCCATAACCTGCAGGAACACAGCATCGTGCTGATCCGCGGCGGTCGTGTAAAAGACCTTCCTGGTGTACGTTACCATATCGTTCGTGGCAGCCTGGATACTGCCGGTGTAAAAGACCGCAAGCAGAGCCGCTCCAAGTATGGTACCAAAAAGGAAAAGGCCAAGAAATAATTTATCCGTTCAGATTCTCAAGTAATTATATATGAGGAAAGCGCAAGCCAAGAAACTCCCCCTGGCACCCGACCCCAAGTTCAACGACAAGTTGGTTACCCGTTTCGTAAACAACCTGATGTGGGATGGCAAGAAGAGCACCGCGCTCACCATCTTCTACGATGCCGTTGAAAAAGTAGGCAAGATCACCGGTGAAGACGGCTACGAAGTATGGAAGAAGGCCCTGGCCAATGTGACCCCCAGCGTAGAAGTACGCAGCCGTCGTATTGGTGGTGCCACTTTCCAGATCCCCACCGAAGTGCGTCCCGACCGTAAGGTGAGCCTGAGCATCAAATGGCTGGTTCGTTACAGCCGCGAGCGCAACGGTCGCAGCATGGCCGACAAACTGGCCAACGAGATCGTAGCTGCCAGCAAGGGTGAAGGTGCTGCCTTCAAGAAGAAGGAAGATACCCACCGTATGGCCGAAGCCAACAAGGCCTTCAGCCACTTCCGGGTATAATCCGCTTCCTCCCGCTTTTAGAATTGGTTTTTTAGAGGTGAATACAAAGGTCCCGCGCCGGATAGGTGCGGGATTTTTTTTGCCGGTGCTTTTCTTCTTTTTTTGTTTTGTCCCTACGGGACAAGGGTTTTCATAGCTGCGTTTCTTGCTACCGATATTTCGTCCCTAACAGGACGGGCAAGTAGCGAATTCCCCAAGCTTCGAATTGCGGCAGCTTTGTTTTCGCGCAGCGAAAACTCCCTCTGCCTTCCTCTGTGCAATCCTTCCCTGCCTCCGTGGTTAAAAAATGCAGCCATATACTTTCAGGTATGGACACCAGCCGGAGGCAGGCGCCAGTGGAACAACTTTCGTGGCAGAACGTATGCGGCAAAATTGAACAGGCTCAAATGGTCCCTTTAGGGACAAAATATTGGTAGCAGGTGGGATAGCAACGAAACCCCAGCGCCCCGTAGGGTCGCAACAATAAATGGCGAAAGGGGCGGAAATGCATTTTTGTCCCTGCCGTACCATGGCTTGCCTTTGCAGGAGGCTGCAGCCATTTGACCAAACAACATCCTGCCAAACATTTTTGTCCTTCTGCCTTCTTTGCAGGAACTTCCCGCCATGAAAAGCACCGTTTCCGGCAACCTGGTAGACCTGCCCAGCCGGACCATATTCCCCGCCCATATTTCCTTTGAGAACGGCATTATCACGGCCATCGATAAGACCGGCGACGCGCCGCTGCCCGGGCAGCCCTATATCACCCCTGGCTTTGTGGATGCCCATGTGCATATTGAAAGCAGCATGCTCATCCCATCGGAGTTTGCCCGCCTGGCCGTGGTGCATGGCACCGTGGCCACCGTAAGCGATCCGCATGAGATTGCCAACGTGAATGGCCTGGAAGGGGTGGAGTACATGATAGAGAACGGTAAGCAGGTGCCCTTCAAGTTCAGTTTTGGCGCCCCCAGCTGTGTGCCAGCCACGGTGTTCGAAACCGCCGGCGCCACCCTGGATGCCGCCGCGGTGACCGCCCTGCTCCAGCGGCCGGAAGTGCGTTACCTGAGCGAGATGATGAACTTTCCCGGCGTGCTGCACAAAGACCCGGAGGTAATGCAGAAGATTGCGGCAGCCCATGCCGCAGGCAAGCCGGTAGATGGCCATGCCCCGGGCCTGCGGGGCGATGCCGCCCAGCAATACATTGATGCGGGCATCAGTACCGACCATGAGTGCTTCACGGCCGAAGAAGCCCTCGACAAGCTGCAGCGGGGCATGAAGATCCTGATCCGCGAGGGCAGCGCGGCCCGCAACTTTGAGGCGCTTATTGGCCTGCTGCCGGAATGGTATGAACAGCTGATGTTCTGCAGCGACGACAAGCATCCCGACAGCCTGGTGCTGGGGCATATCAACCAACTCTGCGCCCGGGCCGTGGCCAAAGGCATGGATGTATTCCAGGTACTGCAGGTAGCCTGCGTGAACCCGGTGTTGCACTACAAGCTGCCTGTTGGCCTGCTGCGGATAGGTGACCCGGCCGATTTCCTGCTGCTGGAAAACCTCACTGAATTCAAGGTGCAGGAAACCTGGATCGACGGGCAAAAAGTGGCTGCCCATGGCCGATCAATGCTTGCATCTGTACCATGGCACAGTATAAACCAGTTCGATTGCCAGCCGATACGCGTGGAAGATCTGAGCTACCCCGTGAATAAATGGGGCGATGAGGAAAATTTTGAACAGGTATATGTGATTGAGGCACTTGATGGCCAGCTCATCACCAACAAACTGGTGAAGCCCATCACCGACCTTGTGGTGAAGGAGGGCGCCCTGCACGCTTCTGTACCCAACGATATCCTCAAGCTGGTGGTGGTGAACCGCTACAATGCCGCCCCCATTGCCAAGAGTTTCATCCGCAACTTCGGATTGAAAAAAGGCGCCCTGGCTTCGAGCGTGGCGCACGACAGCCATAACATTGTGGCCGTGGGGGTAGATGATGAGAGCCTGTGCCGCGCCATCAACCTCGTGATTGATGCCACGGGCGGTATTGCGGCTACCGATGGGTGGACCGACCAGGCCATGGCCCTGCCCGTGGCCGGCCTCATGACCAACCAGGATGGCTACCAGGTGGCTGCCCGGTATGAACAGATCGACCGGTTTACCAAAGAAGTACTGGGTTCCACGCTGGGCTCACCTTTTATGACCCTGTCGTTCATGGCCCTGCTGGTGATTCCCCATCTCAAACTCAGCGACAAGGGCTTGTTTGATGGCGACAGCTTCAGCTTTGTATAAGAAGACAGGCTGCTGCAAAACAGCCGCACAAAATGCCGCCGGCAAGCGGCAATTACCCGACCTTTGTGATCCACTTTTAAAACGATAGCTTTTATGAACCTGAACGCATACCTGGAAGCCAACAAGGACCGCTTCCTGGAAGAATTGCTTGCCTTGCTCCGTATTCCCAGCGTCAGCGCCCGCAGCGAACACAAGGGCGATATGCTCACCTGCGCCGAAGCCGTGAAAGCCAGCCTGCTGGCCGCCGGCGCCGATAAGGTGGAAATATACCCTACCAACGGACATCCGATAGTGTATGGCGAAAAGATCACCGATCCCGCCAAACCCACCGTACTGGTTTACGGCCACTACGATGTGCAGCCCGCCGATCCGCTGGAACTCTGGCACAGCGGTCCCTTTGAGCCGGTTATCAAGGACGGAAAGATTTATGCCCGTGGCTCTGCCGATGACAAGGGCCAGTTTTACATGCACGTAAAAGCCCTGGAAATGATGAATGCCGGTGGCGAAGTGCCTACCAATATCAAGTTCATCATTGAGGGCGAAGAAGAAATCGGCAGCCCCAACCTGGCCACCTTTGTTGCCACGCATAAGGAGTTACTGAAATGCGATGTGATCCTCATCAGCGACACGGCCATGATCAGCCTCGAGAACCCGAGCATTGATGTAGGTGTTCGCGGCCTCACCTATGTGGAGGTGGAAGTAACGGGCCCCAACCGCGACCTGCACAGCGGTGTTTACGGTGGTGCCGTGGCCAACCCCGCCACCATCCTCTGCCAGATGATTGCCAGCCTGCACGACGAGAACAACCATATCACCATCCCCGGCTTCTACAACGATGTGCTGGTGGCCAGTGAAGAAGAGCGCGCCAAGATGGCCGAAGCGCCTTTTGATGAAGAGGAATACAAGCAGGACCTGGGCGTGCAGGAACTCTGGGGAGAAAAGGGATTCAGCACCAACGAAAGAACCGGCATCCGGCCCACGCTGGAAATAAACGGCATCTGGGGTGGCTATACCGGTGAAGGTTCCAAGACCGTATTGCCATCCAAGGCCTTTGCCAAGATCAGCTGCCGCCTGGTGCCCAACCAGGACAGCCACAAGATGGAAGCCTTACTGATCAATCACCTGAAAAGCATTGCCCCGCCCTATGTGCAGGTGGAAGTGCGCCCGCACCATGGCGGTGAGCCTTATGTTACCCCCATTGACAGCGTGCCGTACCAGGCAGCAGCGGCAGCCATTCGCGATACCTTTGGCAAGGATCCGATACCGGTACGCGGAGGTGGCAGTATTCCCATCTGTGCCCTTTTTGAAAAGGAACTGGGCGTGAAGATTGTGTTCCTGGGCTTTGGGCTCGACAGCGACAACCTGCACAGCCCCAATGAGAA
>JALOMZ010000050.1 GCA_025455205.1 Chitinophagaceae bacterium
GCAATCAGGTTGGCCATCAGCCGGAAGGCGCCTGGCACGCCGGCGGGTAACTGCCGGAAAAATACCAGGCCTGTATACACGAAATTGCCTTTTCCATAAGGGGCAATGGCCAGGCTGCCGGCTTCCTCCTTTTCGCCGGGATCGGCAAAGGCAATGGGCAGCTGCCATTTGCCGGCTTCCATTCCATCAGCATGGTAAATGCTGCGCTCTTGCACCCAGCCTTCAAAGTCTTTGGCCGTTAATTTGTTGGGATGGTTCAGGGCGGGATGGCCGGGCAACAGGAAGTTCACTTTGGCATTTTCATCGGTAATGCGGGTGCGGCTGATGGCGATGGGATAGGGCGCCATCTTTCCTTTCAGCTGGCTGATGAAATTGCTGGTATTGTATTGCACAATCAGGTTGCCTCCCTCCTTCACATACTGCATCAGGTCATCATAACGGCCCGCCAGGTAGTCATGCACATTGTAAGCCCTCACACCGGTCACTACCGCATCAAATTGTTTCAGGTTGGCCGCGGTCATGTCTGATTCCTTTAATTCCTTCACCTCGTACCCCATTTGCACCAGCATGGCCGAAACTTTGTCTCCGGCACCGGGCAGGTACCCTATTTTCTTACCGGCCGTTTTCAGGTCAATATGCAGCACTTTGATCTGGTCGCGGTAATGCCAGGTTTGGGTGGGAATATGATCGTATGCTATGCTCCTGCGGGCATTGGAGAATTCAGCATCGCCATATTTTCCGCCCGGTTTAAAGGAAATATCGATCAGGTCTGTTTCTACGGCCGTTCCCTTCAGGTAATTGGGTATGCGCTGGGTGATGCTGTACAAATCGCCGCCGTTCCATTGGATGGTTCCTTTTTGCATTGCCTGTTTCAGTTTGCCCGACTGGCTGGCTATGCGCACCACCGGGCTTTCTGCCAAAGCCGCCGTGGTTCCGGTGATATTGACCTGGATGGTGGCAGAATCGGCCTGGTCTTTGCGGAACAGCAGTACCCCGGGCGCATTGAACAGCAGGAAGCGATTGGTGATGTAGGCTGGCTGATACTGCTCGGCCTTCACCGGATCAACATAGCGGTATTGGATGGGCTGCCGGAGATTGATGAAAATGGAATCCACCACCATGGAAACAGATACTGCCAGGGGCGGATTCTCTGCCAGCCCTATCAATTGCTGATCGGCCACCTGGTAAAGGCCGTTTGCCTGCGCTTCCCGCAGCCAATAAGGTTGCGTTTCCATTACGCCCCAGCCAAACTGGGTTTTCAGTATGGTATTGAACATGCGGTTCGGCTGCAATAGCCTTTGGGGACTCAGGCCCGAGTTGCCGGCCATGAGTCCATTCAGTACCACCGTGGCGTTACTCCGGTTCACGATGTTTACCGCTATGTTCACCGTATCGTTGGTGATGATCTCCGGCTTCTGCACGGTTGCTTCCACATAAATGCCGGCGCATTTCAGTACCAGGTCCTGCAGTGCTTCCAGTTTCACGTCGCGCCACACCGATGCCTCCATCGACTGCACGGCCGTGATCACTTTCTTCAGCATGGGCAGGCTGGCCGCCGGGTTTGCATGGTTGAAAGTCCGGATCAGTTCATCCACCAGGGGGCCTACCTGGCGGCCACCGGGCAGTCTTTCCCAGGTCACATCCACCCCATCGAGCAGATCATTCACCGGGCGGTCACCTTTGATGGTATTGAAGAATTCGCGGGCACTGCCCCGCTGGCGGCTCACGCCAAAACCCTGGCTCTTATGCTGGCTGCGACTTTCGCCGGCCAGTTCGCCCATGCTGGTACCCAGCAAGGGCGAATAATCGCCCACTTCCACTGAAAACTGCGTACTGTCGATGGTGTTGGCTCCTGCGCCAAAACTGAAGGTATTCCACAGTACCCTTTTCACCTGCCAGGGCTTCAGGCCATACTTCAAATGCTCGGGAAAGCGGTTGGGATCGGCTGCGGCCTCAAACACTTCGCGGGCAATGATGCCGGAGGCGCTGTGATGACCATGGCCGGCCCGGCTGTCTTCCGGAAAGCGGGCCACCACCACATCGGGCTGGAATTTGCGTACGATCCATACCGCATCGTTCAGCACCTTTTCGTGGTCCCACTTGGTAAAGGTCTCCTGTGGCGACTTGCTGAAGCCAAAATCAAAGGCCGAGGTGAAGAATTGTTCCCCGCCATCAATGCGGCGGGCGGCCAGCAATTCCTGCGTGCGGATGAGGCCCAGCTCCACCCCTTGTTCATCGCCGATCAGGTTTTGTCCCCCATCGCCCCGGGTGAGGCTCAGGTAACCCGTGCGATATTGCTTGTGGTTCGACAGCCAGGCAATCAGGCGGGTGTTCTCATCATCCGGATGGGCAGCCACATATAACACACTCCCCAGCACCCTGAGTTTCTGAAGCTCATGCAGGATTTCTGAGGAGGTATGGGTATGGGGTATCTGGGCATACAGGCCCAGGCTAAAAAAGCATAGTAATTTGTAAATCAACAGCTTGTGTCTCATTCAAGAATGGCTTTAGCAAAGAGTCAGTTCAATGCATTTGAATACCGGACAAAAAAAGGTATTTTGGCAGGTCTTAACCGCAAATCTGGCATGATCATTGTTCTTAAAAAAATATATCAATTCCCTAAACCTTTTTGATGACATGAGACGATCAAAACGTTTTATACTGGCTGTGCTGGTCCTGGCCTTTTTCCTGGGTTCCTGTTCTCATGGCATCAGCATTTATGATGCCGCCAATGGTGGCAAGGCCAAATGTGGCAGAAACCATTTGAAATAACACCCCACATCACATCACAACACTTTACAAAAAAGCGACCCTCAAGAGGGTCGCTTTTTTTGCACTGAAACATCACTCACAATCGGAAATTGTTGCCCTGGTTCACCAGGAACAGCGCATTGGCCATCATCAGTTTTCCACTTTCCCAGAAACTGCGGAACAATACATCGTCAGCCATGAAGACCACCGTGCCGCGTCCCATGGGTATTTCCCCAAACAAAACGCCGTCCTGCAGCCTGGCTTTGGCCCGAACCCCGGTGAATCCAGACACCTGGCTTTCCTTCTTGATAACGCCTACGTTCCATCCGTCCTTGAGGAATTCGTACACCATATCATCGCTTTTGAGGGTGAAATATTGTTTCTTATAACCAAATCCCAGCGGATGGGAATTATCCATTTCCACGCGGAAAATGCTGCCGGGATTGTTGTCCTTCAGGCTTTCCTTTTCCCGGTCTTCGAATTTCTTCAGCAGGTCATACTCGCCGCCCTTGGGTTCTTCTGATTTCTTAAACGTCAGCCCCCAATCGGCCCTGGCCAATTGGGCAGCAGCATTCTCCATCACAATGAGTTTTCCGCCCTGCTGTACCCAGGTACGGAGCGGACCTTCCTTTTCAAAGAGGGCCCGGTAGTTGGATCCGTCCGGAAGTACCACCACGTCATAACGGTTCCACCTTACACCGGCCAGTTCCCGCACATTGACCATGGTAACCGGGTATTTCAGTTCACGGTCGAAATAGTGCCAGAGTTCACCGGCTCCCAGGCTGCTGGTGCCTTCTCCCGTGGCCATTAGGATGCGCGGGGCATGGATGGTTTTCACATCCGGGCTGCCGAAATCTGCCCCTTTATCCATAAAGCCTGTTTTCACAGTGATCATATCCACCCCATGTTCTGCAGCCAGTTTGGTAAGCTGCTGATGATACCCTGCTACGCCATTATTGGAGGTTTTGATGAATATGAGGGTGCCGGCCGGATAAGACACGCCATTCACCTCAAAGGGCTTTTCGCTCATGCGGGGCTTGATGCCCGCTTTCAGGCAGGCTGCCAGGAAGCCGGCTTCCTGCATGCTCTGCCATTTCACCACATAGCCGTAGTCGTTCTCATTGTAAACGCGTGCCGGCAATGGTACGGCATTGGCTGGGGCCGAGGCAACAGATTCCTTTACGGCGAAGGCCTGCAAGCCAAAGGCATAGGGAATGCTCCAGGCTGTGATATCATAGGTAGCACTGTCTGACAATTTAGACATGGGTTCAAATAGCACTTTGGCGAGGGCGCCTTTCACCTGGGTGGTAGATACCACCAGGTCGCCCTTCTCCAGGCTGAAATTTTCTTCCTTGCCGGACGTGTAGTTAAAGCCGCGTGCAGAACCGCCCTGTGCATAGGCATATTCAATGCCATTCTTTTGCAACAAAGTCATCAAGCGCTTCAGTTTGGAGCCTGCATCCGCTGCTTTGATCACAAAGGATTTGTATTCGCCCACGCCGTTTTTGCGGGCTTCCGCAAAGAATTGCTGGAAGTTCTTTACCAGATCTGTGGCATGCTGTGAAGCCATTTCCACGGTGCTGATGCCGGTGGTGTGGTGATGTATGGCACGATCGGTTAGCGTTAAGGTGTCGCCATCTTCGTTGATGATGCCCAGGCCGCCGCGGCTGTGGCCGCCTTGCTCGTAGGTCATGCCAATGCCGCCATTGTAGGTGGGCCAGGTATCGCCATAGCTGGGATAAAAGAGGTCGAACCTTTCACGGGTGAAGTAGAGCCATCCATTGGCATCGAAGTAGCGGGCATGGTTGCGGCCAATGCGGGTCTGGAAGTCGCGCTGCCAGGGCGTGATCACCTCGTGAAAGGGTTCGGCGGCGGGTGCAAAATAGTAGGGTTCATTGTAGCCCTGTTCGTGGAAGTCTACATGGATATGCGGCATCCACTGGTTGTATTTCACCAGGCGCTGCTGGGTTTCCACCTGTGTTTGCCAGGCCCAGTCGCGGTTGAGGTCAAAATTATAATGGTTGCTCCTGCCACCTGGCCAGGGTTCAGCATGCTCGCGCGCTGCGGGATCGGGATTCATGATATCGCCCGCTACGGAATTGAACCAGTTCACATACCTGTCGCGTCCGTCGGGGTTGATACAGGGATCCAGTATCACCACCGTATTCTTCAGCCATTCCTGGCCTTTGGGATCGGTGAGCAGGAAATGCGCCGTCTTCATCACGGCTTCACTGCTGCTGGCCTCGTTGCCATGCACATTGTAGCTCATCCACACAATGGCCGGTGCGGCAGCATTACCGCCACCGCCCATCAGCCCGGTCAGCTTGAGGTTGTTCTGGCGGATATTGTCCAGGTTGGCCAGGTTCTCGGCACTGGCCACAAAAGCCAGCATCAGGGGGCGTCCTTCATTGGTGGTGCCATAATATTCCAGCTTCATCCGGTTGGGCGCCGCCTTGGCCAGGGCTTCGAAATAGCCCACAATTTTGTGGTGGGGTGTAAACCGCTGCCCGATTTCATAGCCCAGGAATGACCGTGGGCTGGGTACATTTTGTGCAAAGAGATGCAGGGCTGCAAAGCAGGCAGCCACCAGCAATGATGTTCTTTTCATGGGTCAATGTTAAGGTATTCCGGTAAATATTATCCCGCTGTCAGCCATTGGCAGGTTACAATAAACAAAACAGCCAGCCCCAAATCCGGGCTGGCCGCTTCGCCATTATTTCTATGCTGCATTCAGCTCACCTTGCTCTGGTCCTCGCCGGCATGAAACAGGCCGCCGGTAATGGGGCGCAAATGGGGCTTATAAAAAAGGGATACAGTTTCCTTGCGGCTGTACATGTCTGCCAGCTGTTGCCAGATCTGGGTTTGGCTGTAATGCTGCATCACTATATCGCGGGTCTTGGATGCTGCGGCCTTCAATGACAGGGGATGCTGCAGCAGGTCTTCCATGCGCTCTTGCAGGCCCGATGTATCGCCGGCTTCCACCAGCCAGCCGTTTACCCCATGCTGCACAATTTCATTGCATCCATTAATGTTAGACACGATGGCCGGAAGCTTCATGGCACCTGCCTGCAGCGGTACATTGGGAAACCCTTCCCGGTAGCTGGGGAAGAGCAGCAGGTTGCTCATTTTGAAGAATGGCCGCACATCGGAATGATAACCAAGTGCTTTGATCCTCGGATGCTGGCGAATCGCTTCCCATGTTTCAGCGGGCAGCGGATCGAGGTGTTCTTCCGTGGGCCCTACGAGCAGCAGCCAAATGTCGGGGTGCACCCTGGCCAGCTGTTCAAATGCAGCCACGATCTCACGCACCCCCTTGTCCTTTACGAGGCGGCCCACAAAAAGGAATACAAAACCATTCGTTGGTATGCCCGCCTGCAGGCGCAATTCTTCGCTGCTGGCAGCAATGGATTCGGCCTGAAAATGCAGGGTGTCTATTCCGTTGCTGCTGCCTTTACCCAGCACATACAGCTTGCGGCGGCTGCAGAGTTTGGTGTCTACCATATAGGCCGCCATTTTATGGGAATTGGCGAGCACCTGGTGGGCACAAACGTTGGTGATGGTTTCGGTAAAACGGAGTATCAACCGCCTGAGGCCTTTGGCGGTCATGATGGGCAAGCCACCCACCGTATGTATGCGTTTGGGCACGCGGCAGATCCACCCTGCTATCATGCCCAGCAATCCTGCTTTGGGTGTTTGGGTATGGATGATATCCGGTTTCTCCCGCAGAAACAGGCGCACCAGGAGATAAAGGCAATACAGGTCGCGCAGCGGGGTGATCTTCCGACTGAAGGGAATGACGATATGCGGCACACTTTCATTGTGGCGAACGGCATCCAGCTCCGGGCCGTCGGCCGACACCAGCACCACCTGGTAGCCCAGTCCTGCAAAATAAGCGGCCTGCCCCTTGATGAGGTGTTTCAGTGAAATGGGTACTGTAACAATTCTCAGGAGCTTTTTCCCGGTCTGAGGTTGCAGTTTTTGAAGGGGCATTATCCGCTTGGTAAGTTGTGCGCTTTGCGCAGGGTTTCAGGTATGGGGTTGTAACTAATGGGCAGATCCTTTATCACGCTGGCTTTCAATACTGCACAAGTTAGCAACTTCGGCCATTGTAAAACTCTCCATCCCAAAGCGTTGCTGCAAAATGTGGAAATGTTGAAGAATACCTTCCAGTTCCTGCAGGGATTCCTGCGGGTGGAATCCAAAATTCTCAGGATGCCACCACAGGTGATAGCATTGGCCATTCCTGGCGGCATATTCCATCTCCCGCCGGATGCGATGCAGGCGAATATTGTTCATCCACGGCAAGGCCGGATCATATTGACGCAGTAAGCGGCTGGCGGGGATGCACAACAGATTGCCGCCCTGGTGCCATTGCATGCTTTCCAACGGATAGGCACTTTTTGCTCCCATGGGAATGAATACATCACCCGTTCGGAAAATCCGGCGCATGATGGAAGTGTCTTCGTTGCCGATGCTGGTCCAGAACCAGTTAGCCGGGTTGGTGCGCACGGCGGTGATCCCATGGCGGGCACACACATCAAGGTAGGCAGGCGCGTACTGGTTGCGGGGGAATACCAGTGAGGTTACAGGACGTCCCGTTTTCCGGATGGCCAGTTCCTGTACCCGTTGCAGGTCGGCCGAAAAGGCTTCGGGATCCTGACCGGCCTCCAGGCAATAGTAATGCGAAAAAGTGTGGGTGGCCAGTTCCTGACCCGGGCAATCAATGATCGCTTTTACCAGGTCGGGCGCAAAGTGGGCAGCAGCTGCTGCTCCGCGCAGCCCGTTCATTTCGGCATAATGAAAAGAGGAATAACGCGTATTGGTGTAGGCAGGGACCTTTTCAGGCACCAGCGACTGCCACTCCGCTTCATTCTCCACCATCAGGCTGCCTACTACCGCCCAGGTGGCTTTCACCCCATAGCGGTCAAACAGCTTCAGCATGGCGGGCACCACCCATTCCATCTGCCGGTAGCATTGCATCCTGGCTTCCCGGTCGCGCTTGTCAAACACGCCCCAGTGGAGTTCGAAATCGAGGGATATGATGAAGAGGGAAGACACTTATGTACTATTTGAGCATGCGTCCCGGCCTGAAGAGTCGCTTCCGGAGCGCGCTGGCTGCAAAGGAAATCTCAGTTTCCCGTTCATACTCTTTCATCTTCAAAAACAGGAACAAGGCTTATGCCTGCGGGGCCGGAAGCAATAATACAGCGATTAGCTGCATCGCGGGCTTCAGCATATTTACCCTGTTGAAGATAAACCCTTGCCAAACCAAGCGCAGCGGCGGGTTTGTTGGCGTAAACCGAATTACGTGTGGCGGGCAGCTTAGTTTCTGCGTCATTAAAATCAGTAATAATCTGATTATAAACCTGCTCTACCGTTGAGCGGGGCAGTTTTATATCAGGTGAACTTTGGGCAGCCGTTAAGGGCATAGGAACCCCCTTTAATGTGTTGGTGTTACCAGACCCATAAGGCTTTTCCCCAAAGAATTTAATCAACTCAAAGTAGGCCATTGCACGAAGAAATTTGGCTTCACCTTCTACCCTTGCTCTATCAACTGCCTTTACCGTTTCTAAATTGGCTAAAATATTATTGGAATAATAAATTACGCGATAAGCAGCAGCATAGGTAGCAAAAACATTGGCGTTATTTACCTGTATGTTCTTAAGAATAATCTGGCGCGGATCGGGAAAAGTACCAACCCAGGTAAGCTCCCCATCGCTGCCGAGCAAATCGCTCATCCACCAGGCATCACCCCCAAAAAGACTGGCGGCACCGGCTTCGGCATAGGTACCAATCAATACTTTTTTAATACGGTCATCGGTTGAATATACGATCTGGGCATCCAGTGATTGCGGATTAATGAGGTCCAGCTTTTTTTCGCAGGCAGTACCTAAAACGGTTGCCGCTGCAAAGATGTATAGTGCTATTTTATTTTTCATAGTATTATTTTTTCTTAAGGATTAAAAACCAAGGTTGATGCCAAATACCCAGCTC
>JALOMZ010000051.1 GCA_025455205.1 Chitinophagaceae bacterium
GGGTGATCATCTGATCGAGTATTTTGGACGTTTCAAACAGATACCGGTCGGTTTTGAGGCCTTTGAGCCAGTTCATGAAACGCTCGCCCTTGTCCTTATCCATTTTGTTGATCCGCTCCTGATCGGCATCTATGAACGCGATATTCATGGGATCTGTGAGTGTTTGCAGGCTGTCGTTCTGCTTTACCGTGGCCCTGATTCTGGTTTGAAGGGCCTGGTATTCCGGCAGGTAGAGGTTCACCACCTTGTCGTTTACCTGGCTCAGCCATTCGGCATTGGCGCGGATGGTCTTAAAAGCATCGTTGCCCTGCAACTGCTGCTGGTATTGGTTCTGCACCTGGGCAATGTCTACGCCGGCAGGCCATTGGTTATAAGCAGCCTTGGGAATCTCATCCCATCCCAGCGGGTTGCGCTGGTCTTTTTCGCGGTTCTTGGTGAACTCGTAGTTGTCCGGAAGGATGATATCCGGCTCCACCCCATTGAGCTGGGTGGATCCGCCATTGATGCGGTAGAATTTCTGCAGGGTCAGCTTCAGGGTGCCCAGTTCAGACATGGGCATGAAGAAACCGGTGGTTCGGTCGAGCCCAATGTTACGCTGCACAGTACCCTTGCCAAAGCTGGGAGTACCTACAATAAGGCCGCGCTTGTAATCCTGTATGGCTGCCGCAAAGATCTCCGAAGCCGAGGCGCTGAATTCATTGATCATCACCACCAGCGGACCGGCATAAAGCACACCCTTGTCCTTATCGCGGTATACGCTGGCTTCCCCGTCGCGATCTTTTACCTGCACCACCGGGCCGTCTTCAATGAACAGGCCCACCATCTGAATTACATCCTGCAGGGAACCGCCGCCGTTGTAGCGCAGGTCCATGATGATGCCATCCACGTTTTCTGCTTTCAGCTTCTTTATTTCATTGGCCACATCGCGCGCGCTGCGGGCGCCGTTGGGGTCATCAAAATTGGCATAGAATTCCGGCAGGAATACATACCCGATCTTGTGCTCGCCTTTTACGATGGCACTGCGGGCAAAGGTTTCTTCCTGCACAATTTTATCGCGTATCATGGAAACCACTTTGATGGATCCATCGCTCTTCTTCATGGTCAGCCGCACTTCGGTGCCCTTCTGCCCGCGAATGAGCTTCACCGCATCGGTGGTTTCAAAGCCGGTGATGTCTACCGGTTCTGCGGCACCCTGTGCCACTTTGAGGATGATATCGCCCACCTGTATTTCCCCGCTCTTCCAGGCCGGACTACCCGTAACCAGGCTCACGATCTTGATGTTGCCATCCTGCTCGCTCAGCTGGGCGCCAATACCAAAGAATTCCCCGCTCATCGCTTCATCGAAAGCCCGCTTTTCTATGGGCGGAAAGAATTGGGTATGGGGGTCCATCGTTTCGGCGATGGTATTGATGTAGAGGTTGAATTTCTCATCCAGGGTGAATTTGTTGGCCAGCCTGTCGAAGGTGCGGTTCCAGATGCGCAGCACCCGATCTCGCGCCTCACGCTCCAGGGTGGAGTCGGCCTTCACCTCAAAGTCTTTTTTGTCCTTGTTCTTCTCGCGGGTTTCCAGTGCATCGGCATAGCGCTCCAGCACCATGTACTTCAGGCGCTTGCGCCAGTTCTCACGCCGCTCGGCCTCCGTGGCTGCAAAGGGCTGGTCTTCCCCATCGAGGCTGGCCGTTTCCTTTACCATGAAATCAAAAGGCTTCGAAAGGATGGATTTGTACACCTCGGCGGCCTCCTTGAGGCGGGCATTGAACACCGCATCCACGGCAGGCACCAGGCCCATCTTACCGTTGCGCAACTCATTGTCCACTTCCGTTTCATACTGCTTCAGCTTGTCGATGTCCGACTGCAGCAGAATGGTGCGGTCCGGGTCAATATCATCCATGTAGGCTTTGAAGACCTCCTTCGAGAAGTTGTCGTCCAGTTTCCTGGGACTGTAATGGGCCTGCTCCAGGATATCGGCCACCGTGGTAAGGATCCGCTCGTATTTGTTGGCCGGTTCTGCATGCTCCGTACCCCAGCTCTTGGCTACCACCAGTATCAGCACCAAAACCGCCGGCACCAGGAAGGGCCACACTTTCTTATTCATCATAAATCGACCTATTTTCGACATGAGTTTCAAACCTACAGGAAAAAGACAATTTTAGGCTGCCGCTTGTTTAAATTAACAAACTTCGCAAAGTAGCCATGGCGGCGGGAAGGGCTCATCATCACCCCATTCCGGCGCAGCCGGAACCCCAAAGGGCGAAAAATTGGGCAGGGGGCTTGTTTGCATGTTTTACTTTTCCCTATTTTTGCGCTCCCAAAAACGGAGATTGTAGCTCAGTTGGTTAGAGCGTCAGATTGTGGCTCTGAAGGCCGGGGGTTCGAATCCCCTCATTCTCCCTCCTTTCTGCTCCCGCCTCAGGCGGGAGTTTTCATTAAAGAAACCGGAATGAACTATTGGTTGTTGCTGCTGCCCGTTATTGCCGGCTTTATTGGCTGGATCACCAACCTGGTAGCCATAAAAATGCTGTTTCATCCCCGCCAGGAGGTGAATGTGCTGGGCATCAAAATCCAGGGCATCTTCCCCAAAAGGCAGGCCCAGTTTGCACAGAAGCTCGGAAAACTGGTGAGTGAGGAACTGCTTTCCTTCGACGAAATTGCCCGCACCATCAGCAGCCCCCAGAACCTGGAAAAGCTGTCGCCCCTCATTGAAAGCCATGTGGACCATTTCCTGCGCCAGAAGCTCTCCGCCGAAATGCCCATGATCAGTATGTTCATAGGCGACAAGACTATTACCAAGCTCAAGGCGGTATTCATGGAAGAGCTCACCACCCTCTTCCCCAGCCTGATGACCGAATACGCCGGCGAACTCAAGCAGCAGCTTGACCTGGAAGCAATCGTCACCGAAAAGGTGGCTGGATTTTCCAGCGACAAGCTCGAATCCATCCTGCTGCAGATCATGTCCCGCGAATTCCGCTTCGTGGAAATCATTGGCGGCGTGCTGGGTTTCCTCATTGGCCTGGTACAGGTTGCCATCACCGTTCTCACGGCCTGACCGCCATTTATCCAATTCTTAACAGATCCCGCAAGGGATTTCAGCTGCAGGGCCGTCAAACATTCCTGTTTGAAAATTGTCATTGTTCGGTTCATCAGGATGACAATTTGATGACAATCCTAAAAACCGCACTTACTCATTGAAAATCAATATGAAACTCGCAATTACACTCAGTTTTTCGCTTCTGACCAGCCTTTTCCTCACCGCCCAGCCCGCAGGCATGCGCGGCGGCATGGGCATGGGTATGGGCGCCTCCCAAACCGGCCGCATGTACGGCAAGATCATCGACAGCGCCTCCGGCAAGCCCCTGGATGCCGCCTCGGTGCAACTGGTGAGCAGCAAATTTGACATGGCCACCCGCCAGCGCAAAGACACCATTCTCACCGGTATGCTCACCCCCGCCAACGGGGATTTCTCGCTGGAAAACATACCCATGATGGGCGACTACCGCATCCGCATCACCGCCCTGGGCTACAAAACCGTAGAACAGCGCGTAAGCTTTCTGACCCCCGAGATGCAGAAGAAGATCATGGAAGCTGTGGCTGCTGCCGGCAAGCAGGGTGGCCAGCCCAATATGATGGAAGTGATCCGCAAGGCCCTGGGCGGCGATATGAGCCAGCTTGCCTCGCTGGGCGATAAGGACCTGGGCAATTTCAAACTGCAGTATGATGCCAAGGTGCTCGATAATGTTACCGTTACCGGCACCCGCAATATGATGCAAATGGGCATAGACCGCAAAATTTTCAACGTAGACCGCAGCCTGGCCGCCAGTGGCTCCACCGCCGTGGACATCATGCGCCAGCTGCCCAGCGTTAACGTGGACATAGATGGCAATGTGAGTGTCCGCAATACCGCGCCCACCATTTTTGTGGATGGCCGCCCCACCACCCTCACCCTGGAGCAGATCCCCGCCGACGATATTGCCAGCGTGGAACTGATCACCAACCCATCTGCTAAATATGATGCTTCCGGGGGCACCGCCGCCATCCTCAACGTGGTGCTGAAAAAGGCCCGGCGCACCGGCTACAACGGCTCCGTCCGCGCCGGCATTGACAGCCGTCCCCGCCCCAACCTCGGCGGCGATATCAACCTGCGCCAGGGCAAGATCAACTTCTTTGCCTCGGGCAGCTTCAATGCCCGCAAGAGCCTCAGCTGGAGCGATATCAACACCGCCTATAAGCCCAGCGGCGGCAAACCCGGCACCGTGATTGCCCAGGATATTGACAATGTATCAGAAGGCTTTTTCGGCTTTGGCCGCACCGGCATCGATTATTTCATTGATAACCGCAACACCCTCACCGCCTCTTTCAATTTCGTGCGGGGCAGCTTTAACTCCGATGAAACCAACCAGATGCGGTACGACACCTTCTACAACCCGGTGAAGACTGAATACGGCGAGCGGATTACTGACAACCAGCGTGACTTCCAGAACCTGGGCAGCACCCTCAGCTTCAAGCACCTGTTTGCCAAGCCCGGACACGAATGGACCGCCGATGTAAACTTCAACGACAGCAAAAGCTGGGGCCTGGCAAAATTCCAGAACCAGATGTACAACCAGGACAACATCCCCAAGGAACGTCCCACCCTGCAACTGAACGATGTGGGTACCCAAAGCACCTTCCTGGTGGCCCAAACCGACTACACCAACAAACTGGGCAAGAACAACGGCATCAAATTTGAATCCGGCCTGCGCGCCCAGATCCGGCAGTTCTCGTCAAACAACGACAACTACCTGTATAATTATATCGTGAACGATTTTGTACTGGTGCCCGCCATTGCCTCCAACTACGAGTTCACCGACCGGGTATTTGCTGCCTACGGCACCTTCACCGGTAAGATTGGCAAGCAAGGCAGACTGGGTTATAATATGGGCCTGCGGGCAGAAAGCTCCAACTACGATGGTACCCTGGTGAAGATAGATTCCACCTTCAGTGTGGAATATCCCATTTCCCTCTTCCCCAGCGCTTTCCTCAGCTACAAGCTTACTGACAAGAGCGATCTCCAGTTCAACTACACCCGGCGCATCAACCGTCCCAACTTCTTCCAGCTGATCCCCTTTATCGACTATACTGATCCGCTGAACCTGCAGGTGGGCAATCCCAACCTGAATCCCGAGTTCACCAACAGCCTGGAAGCCAACTACAGCATCCAGTTCAACAACAACCACACCCTGCTGGCCTCTGCTTACTACAAGTACACCGAAGGCCTGCTCACCCGCTACCAGTTCAAGGGCCTGAATGTGATCTCTAAGGATAGCGCCATTTACAATACCTGGATCAATGCCAACAGCTCCACCTCGTACGGCCTCGAGCTTACCAGCACCAACAAGTTCAGCAAGAAGTTTGAAACCACCACCAACCTTAACTTCTACAACGCCAGCATCAACAGCGAGAACATCAACCCCAACCTCAACAACAGCCAGACCAGTTTCTTTGGAAAGATCACCCTTACTCAGCGCCTGGGCAAGAGCAACCAGTGGACCCTGCAGATGAATGGCGATTACCAGAGCAAGACCGTACTGCCGGTGGGCGGCGGTGGCCGCGGCTTCATGGGCGGAGGATTTATGGGCGGCAGCCAGGCAGCCGGCAGCAACGGCTTTGTGAACCCCAACTACGGAGTTGACTTCAGCATCCGCCGCGACATCATCAAGAACAAGAACGGCCAAGGCTATGCCGGCTCGCTCACCCTGAGCATGAACGACATCTTCCGTACCCGTATTTATGACGCTACCACCTCCAGCGACTTCTTCATACAGAACCTGCAGCGCCGCCGCGATCCGCAGGTGCTGCGCCTGCAGTTCAACTGGCGCTTCGGCAAGTTCGACGCCAGCCTCTTCAAGCGCAAGAACATGAAGGGCGAAATGGAAGGCATGAGCGAAGGCATGAATATGCAATAAGCATGCAGCTGATCTTCCGGAAGATCAACACAAAGCCAACTGCCTATACCCAAAAAAAGACGAAGGAGATTCCTTCGTCTTTTTTTGTCAGCAAACGCCGGGGCCTGTTTCCGCCGGTGTATGATCATGGCTGCCACACAAGCGAATCCCTTACCAGCTTATGGCCGCCATCAGTACAAAAGAACGCCCCGGTGCATTCATGGGCATGCCCATTGGCATGTACCGGCTCAGGTGTTCGCGATAAGTGGCGTCCAGCAGGTTGGTAACGGCAAAAGACAACTGCAGCATCTTCCACGGACTGGCTTTCACACCTGCATCTGCCACTACAAAGGAGTCGGTAGGCTTTTCTCCAAACTGGGTGGCATTGCGGTTTTGCTGCCATGCATACCGCACACTGCCATAAGGCTGCAGCCGGCCCTGCCAAACACTGGCTTCCAGCTGGTAGCGCCATTCCATGGGTGGTATTTCCGGCAGCGGCTGGTCAATATCGGCATTAGCACCGCGGGTATACTGCCAGGTCATTTGCTGCTGCAGGGCGCTGCCCAGCTGTTGCTGCCACAACAGCTCAAAGCCCCACAGGTGTGCCTGGCTGATGTTGATGTACTGACGCACGCCCGGTGCGGTAGCCGAACTGGGTTTCAGGTCAGGCCGGATCACAGAGCTGATATAATTATGCACCACCGACACAAATCCATTTAATTCAATTTTCGTATTTTCATGCTTATACCCCAGCCGGAGATCTGCCTGGTGGTTGGCTTCCGGGCTCAGCTGCGGGTTACCAAGCATTTCATAGGGATCCACCCCTACCGGCAGCAGGTATACATACCGCTCCAGGATGCCGGCGCTGCGCACGCCCCGACCCAGCCAGGCGCCAGCCTGCCAATGCTGGCCCAGGTTCCGGCTTATGCCTGCACTGACACTTATATTGACATCTGTTCTATTGAGATCCTGATAGAAGGCCGCAAACCTGGCAGCCGGCTGATCTGCCCGACCCTGTACCACATCTGCGCGCGCAGATACAGCCAGCTTGTATGCCCCCAGCATAAGGTGGTACTCGGCAAAGGTGCCGGCCCGCTGCACCAGGCCATTTTGCCACACACTATCTGTGAATGTTTTGCCGGCCATGGGTCCCATCAGCATCTGCCGGGTGCGCAGGCCATTGGCCGATTCATACCGATAGTCCAGGCCTGCCACCAGGTTCCATTGCTTCCGCTGCACGGTCCATTCTGTTCTGCCGCCCATATTGGCCGTTTGGGCATGGGTGGTGGCCAGCATGGACGCTGAGGTAGGCCGCAGCTTGTTGCCCATGCTGTGGTCCACCCACGAAGCATATACCTGCGTGTGCCACTGCTGGTACCATTTATGCGTAGTCTTGTCGGTGAACTGCACCTGGGTCATCCAGGTATCATCCGAAAGCAAATCCATGGCCAGGGTGGGGAATGCCGTATTGCGGGCAAAATTGCGCGACACCTGACCTTGCAGCAGCTGCCGCTCATTGAGCTGCCAGGCCGCCTGCAGTCCGGCTGCCCCCCGGCTGAATTGTGCAGGTATCATCGTACCGCTGCCATCTTTGTAATCATTCCCTTCGGAATAGCTACCCACGGCGGCCAGCCGCAGATGCCGGTTGCTCATGCCTGCCATACCCTCGGTGCGCAGCACCTGCCCGTTGGATTCATACCCGGTACTGAAACGGCCAAACCAGTCCGGCTGGTCGGTAAACACGGGAGGCGTCGATTTGAAGTTGATGACTGCCCCCATGCCCGGCCCATAGCGGAAGCTGTGCGGCCCCTTCAATACCTCAATCTCCTGTACCTGGTTGATCATCACCTGGCTGCTGGGCGGATCCATGCGGTTAGGGCAGGCTGCATGCGCCGTGAGCCCGCCATCGTTTACGATGGTGAGCTGATCCTTGCTGAAACCCCTGAACACCGGATCGGCGCCAAATGAGGCACTCTTCCGTACCGCCCCAAATCCCGAAACCTGCTGCAATACCTGCCCGGCATCGTGCTGCACCCAATCGCCATGGGTGAGGCTCACCGTTTGGCGCACATGCCTGGCACGCAGGCCATATACCGCTACCGGCCCCAACTCACTGGCAGCAGCAGGTTGCAGAGCCACGCGTCCCTCTTGCACCACCTGCGCCAATGCCTCCGGATTCAGCACCAGGGCCTGAAAGGCTATATGCGTCAAGTGCAGGGAAACACCTGGCTGAATACGGATATTGATCTGGCCGGCCACATTGCTCTGGCCCTTTTGGACGCCATATGCAAAACTGGCATCTGCCACCGGCTTGCGGGTGATGGCATCTTCTATAACAATGGTGGATTGTGCCCATGCAGGCTGGCTTATATACAATACCAGCAACAGCATCAGCATATGAACTATGCTATGCATACAATTTATCTTATGAAATGAAGGGAACAGGACAACATCACATAGCATCGCCATGCAGCCATCCGCATTACAGAAAAAGGGAAAAGACTCCTGAAGGAGGGTCAGGCTGCGCCAGGGGGGCGCAGCAGGCGGCCGGCGAAACCGTCATGAATGGTAACAACCGTGTGATCAGAAAATAATGGCACCCGCGCCGGCAACAGAAAGTGGTATTGCACAAAATGATGCCGCGCCACCACCAGCTCCAGCTTGATCTCTGCCGGCGGTGTGGCGTTCTTATCCTGCTGTTCTTTTTTCTCCAGCTTCTGCATCAGCTGACACTTACCATTACATTGCAGCGCCGGCCTGGCCTTGTTGACGCAATAGGCAGCATACGCCTCCCGGTTGATGAGGTAATCGGCATAGAGCCAG
>JALOMZ010000052.1 GCA_025455205.1 Chitinophagaceae bacterium
TCAGCATGGGCAAGAGCACCAAAGAGGAGGACATTGCCAAATATGCCACTATCCGTGACCGCTATATACGGCACCCGCAGCTCCGCGCCTCGTCGGTGAAGTTTCTGGTGGATGGCGTGATCGAATCCCATACGGCTGCCATGCTGGAACCCTATGCCGACACCAACATACGTGGTGAACTGGCCCTGCCCGAGGATGTATACAGCCGGCTGGTGACCGCCGCCGACAAAGCCGGTTTCCAGGTATACACCCATGCCATTGGCGACCGTGGCGTAAGGGTGGCCCTCGACGCCTATGAAGCAGCCATGCGTGCCAATGGCAAGCGCGACAGCCGCCATCGTGTGGAGCACGTGGAACAATGCAAACCGGAAGATGTGCTTCGCTTTGCCAAACTGGGGGTCATCGCTTCCATGGAACCCATACATGCCGATCCGGGCACCGTGGCTGTCTGGGAAAAAGCGGTGGGCCCGCAACGCCTGCCCTATTCCTTTGCCTGGGCTTCCATGCTGCAGAACAAGGTGAAGCTGGTGTACAGCAGCGACTGGCCAGCGTGTATCACCCCCGATCCCATACGCGGCCTGCATGTAGCCGTAAACAGGCAAACCACTGATGGCAAGCCTGCCGCCGGATGGGTACCCGAGCAAAGGATCGCATTGACCGATGCGCTCGTGGCCTACACCCAGGGCGGCGCCTATTCCTCCTTTGATGAGCAGCAACTCGGCAAAATTGCAAAAGGCTACCTGGCCGATATTATCGTGCTCAGCCAGGACCTGTTCACCATACCCCCTTCCGATATCCACCACACCCGGGTGCAGATGACCATTGCCAATGGCAAGGTGGTATACGAAAAGCCTTAATCTGGTGCAATAGTGTCCCCCCCATTTGCGCTGGCACCGGAGCCCGCAACAAATCATAGCCACCAACCGTTTTATACAGAACCGCACATGAAACACCTCCACCGCTTTACCCCATTGCTGCTGATCCTGCTATTTGTGCTGCAGGCAATGCCTTTGTCTGCTCAAAACGAATGGAAACTGAAGACCGACAAGGATGGTGTGCAGGTATACATGCGCGGTGAGGAAAGCTCATCCTACAGAACGGTAAAGACCGTTTGCACGCTGAAGACGTCTCTCAGCAGTGTGGCCGCCATTTTGCTGGATGTGACCCGCACCCCGGAATGGGTGTATGGTACCAAGGCCTGCAAATTGTTGAAGCAGGAGTCGCCCACCACCCTGTACTATTATGCGGAAATGGGTATGCCATGGCCGGTGAGCAACCGCGACTTCATCATAAGGATAGCCATGTCGCAGCATCCGCAAACAAAAGTGATTACCGTAACGGCTACCAACCTCCCTACCTACATACCTCCAAAAGACGGCATTGTACGCATACAACGTTCATCTGGACTTTGGACCATATCTCCCATGCCCAATGGCCAGGTACGCGTTGAATATGTGTTGCAGGTGGATCCTGGTGGCAGCCTGCCGGCCAGCATCGTAAACATGTTTTCCTACAACGGGCCATTCCAGTCTTTTAAGAACTTGTTCGCACAGGTTAAGAAAGATCCATACCCCTCCGCCCACCTTCCGTTTATTGTGAATTGACACAACCAGCCTGTCAGGCTGCCTGCCTGAGGCAGGGGGATCTTGCAGCAGCATACTCCACAGGGTAATGAGGATGCGCAGCAAGGGCATGCAGCGCATTGGTTTCTGTACATCATGCATGCAACAAGGCAATAATCCTGCTCAGTTCCTCCTCATCGGCCACAAAGAAATTGCCGCTGTCGAGGATGGCGGGGTTGGCATGTTCCACCAGGTTGGGCATGGCTTTGCGGGCCGAGGTATGGAATTCCATGGCCCCCGTTTGTTTGCGCAATTCGGCAATATTGCCTGATTTCACACCGGCACCCGGCATGATGATGATGCGTCCCGCTGCAGCCTCTACCAGTTTTGCCAGCAAGTCCGCACCTTCCGGGGCCGACGCTGCCTGGCCGGAAGTGAGCACCCGCTCACATCCCATATCTATCAGCTGCTCCAGGGTACGGAAAGGATCGGGTACATTATCGAAAATACGGTTACAGGTTACGCCCATAGGATAGGCCAGTTCTACCAGCCGTTTCATACGATCTGTATCCAGCTCCCCGTTGCGCAGTTGCATGCCCACAGAAATACCATCGCAGCCCAATTCCCGGCAGATCCGCACATCTTCCTGCATGATGGCCCATTCATCCTCATCGTACAGGTAGTTGAGCGCCCGGGGTCTGATGATAGGATAAAGTTGAATACTGATGCGCTCCCGTACCCTGCGGATGGCTCCGTAAGAAGGCGTGGTGCCGCCTTCAATGGGATTGTCGCATAACTCCACCCTCGCTGCGCCCACGCGTTCGGCAATGAGGCAGGTTTGAATGGTAAAGGCACAAACTTCTAGTACTGGTTTTGATTGAGGATCTTGCTCCATACTTCAAAAATAAGGCTTGTGCACCGAAGTGCGCAGCGCAGCGCTGTGCCCG
Organism: Chitinophagaceae bacterium; assembly: GCA_025455205.1. Classification (GTDB taxonomy): domain Bacteria; phylum Bacteroidota; class Bacteroidia; order Chitinophagales; family Chitinophagaceae; genus Phnomibacter. The sequence goes on from JALOMZ010000052.1 coordinate 2,510, forward strand.
GAACCATCCATGTTTCCCGAAAACGGATCAGATTGCCAAACGGGCCGTTGCAACATAAACCCCTTTAGCACAAATACAATACTGTTAATATCAGAGCCACACCGGCTGGATCAGCTCTTCCGGAAGAAGATGCGCACGGGCACGCCGCAGAAATTGAATTCCTTGCGCAGCTGGTTCTCCAGGTAGTTCTTGTATGGGGTTTTTATCTCGTCCGGGTGGTTGCTGAAGAAGGCGAAGGAAGGCACTGCCGTGGGAAGTTGGGTTACATACTTGATACGGATGATATTGCCGCGGGTCATAGGTGGTTTGTAGGCTGCTACGGCCTTCAGCATGGCATCGTTCAGTTTGGCGGTGGGTATGCGGCGCTGCCGGCTGTCAAACACTTCCAGCGCCGTTTCAATGGCCTTGAAGATGCGGGTCTTCTCGCGGGCCGAGATGAAGAGGATGGGCACATCGTTGAAGGGCGCCAGCTTTTCCTTTAGCTGCCGCTCATAGTCGCGGGCCGTGTTGGTTTCCTTCTCTACCAGGTCCCATTTGTTCACCAGCACCACTATGCCTTTGCCTTTGGTGGCAGCCAGGCTATAGATCTTCAGGTCTTGCGCGGTGATGCCTTTCTGGGCATCCAGCAGAAGCAGGCAAACATCGGCCTCGTCAATAGCCTTGATGGCACGGATCACGGAATAAAATTCCAGGTCTTCGTGCACCTTGGTTTTGCGCCGTATGCCGGCCGTGTCAATGAGTACAAATTCCTTCTGGAACAGGTTGTAATGCGTATGGATGGTATCGCGGGTGGTGCCGGCAATATCGCTCACAATGGTGCGCTCCTGCCCTACCAGGGCATTCAGCAGGCTGCTCTTGCCCACATTGGGCTGGCCTATGATGGCAAATTTGGGCAGGGCATCCTGTTGCAGCACTTCTTCGGAAGCCTCTTCTGATATGCCTGCCACCACAGCATCGAGCAGTTCGCCGGTGCCGGTGCCATTCATGGAGGAGATGAAGAACACATGGTCGAAGCCCAGGGCATAAAACTCGTTGGCCTGCAGTTGCCGCTCGTAGTTGTCAACCTTGTTCACCACCAGGAACACAGGTTTGGTGGTGCGGCGCAGCACATCGGCCATGGCCTCATCCAGGTCGGTGATGCCGGTAACCACATCGGTCATGAAGATGAGCGCATGGGCCTCTTCCACGGCAATCTTCACCTGGCGGGCAATCTCCCGCTCAAATACATCTTCACTATCGGGCACAAAACCGCCCGTATCCACCAGGTTGAAGGTCTTGCCATTCCAGTCGGCCACGCCATATTGCCGGTCGCGGGTAACTCCGCTCACATCATCCACAATGGCTTTGCGGCTTTCCAGCAGGCGGTTGAAAAAGGTGCTCTTGCCCACATTAGGCCGTCCTACAATTGCAACAGTATAGCTCATAATCTCTTCTTGCTTGTCGGTTATTTTTTATCCGTCATCTGGCCCAGCCTGGTGAGCAGGATGGCCACATCCTCTTCCTTGCGAAAGTCCAGCTTCTCTTTATCTGCTACTTCGGTAAGTTCCTTTTCATAGCGGGTAAAAGCCAGGATCCGTTCCTTGTTGAGTTTACGCAGGGGTTCTACCGTTTGCTGTCGCTGCAGGTAGTAATCTTCGCGCTTCGCAAACATATATCGCTTCACCAATCCCATCATGGAATCGTAGGTGGTTACATATTTGGTGATATGCTTGATCAGGCGGGTTTCACCAGAGTTCATCACCTGCACATACTGCAGTTTCTTCAGCCTGTCGTTGATGGCATTTACGGAGGCAGAGAATTCCTGCAATACCAGTTTCTCATTGAAGGGGTCTACATACTGCACGCGGCGTACCAGGTCGGGGTTTACTGCTTTCTCACGCCCCTCCATGTCGAGGTAATGCAATTGCTGTGAATAGGCATTGATGCGGCTCTTGAGTTTGGCCAGCACTTTGTTTTTATCATCGAACAGAATGGAGATGCGGAAGCTGTCGTTGATAAAGGGGCTTCCCTTCACATCGGCGTAGGTGATATTTTTCTTCAGCGATTCAGATCCGTACACCATCATGCCATCGCTGATGGGCGATCCGGCCGCATTCATGGCCTGGCCCATTTCAATCTGCACCGGCACCTGCGCAACAAGTCCCACTGCCGGCACAGTAATGGCCAGCAGGCAACAGGTAAGTATGCGGGGAAAGGCTGTGTTCATGCCCTTGGCAGTTTGGTGAAACATTGTAAGTTAAAGATTCTCCGGCAGCTGTGCCAGGCTATTCATACCCGTATTCCCGCAGGAAGAGGTCCTGGTCGCGCCACTTCGGACGCACTTTTACAAACAGCTCCAGGAAGACCTTGGACCCCAGGAATTCCTCGATGGCCTGCCGGCTTTCCGTGCCCAGTTTCTTGATCATCTTTCCCTTTTCTCCAATCAGGATCAGCTTTTGCATTTCGCGCTGCACCACAATGTCTGCCCGGATCTTGATGAGGGTGGTTTTCTCGGTGAATTCCTGGATCACCACGGTGGTATGATAGGGTACTTCCTGGTGGTACAGGTCAAATATCTTCTCCCGGATCAGCTCACCCACAAAGAAGCGGGTGGGCAGGTCGCTGAGGTCCTCTGTGCTGAAGAAAGGTTCCCCTTCGGGCAGCAGCTCCAGTATCTCCTTAAGCAGTTCGGCCAGGCCGGTGCCTTGCAGTGCAGATACAGACACCACTTTGCGGTAGGATGTCTGTTGGCTGAAATAAGCAAATGCCGATGCGTTCTCCGCCGCCGACAGGGTATCGGTTTTATTCAGTACCAGTATGGCCGGCACTTTCAGTTTGAGGGAATCGAAGAAAGCCTGGGCTTCCTCATGCTGGCGTTCGCCCACATCATATACCAGCAGGGCCAGATCGGAATCTTCCATGGCATTGCGCACCTGCTTCATCATCCTTTCGTGCAGCTTGTACTGCGGGGTGATGATGCCGGGTGTGTCGGAAAAAATGATCTGGTATTCTTCGCTGTTGAGAAAGGCCTTGATCCGATGCCGCGTGGTTTGCACCTTGGGGCTTACAATGGCCATCTTCTCACCCACCAAGGCATTGAGGAGGGTGCTCTTTCCGGCGTTCGGTTTGCCGAGGATGCTTACAAAACCAGATTTGAAGGTCATCAGAATAAAAAAAGGCTTCACTTGAAGCCTTCCTTGTTTTAGTTGCGAAGGGAGGGATCGAACCTCCGACCTTCGGGTTATGAGCCCGACGAGCTACCGCTGCTCTACTTCGCGCTGTTTTTGGAGGTGCAAAGATAGGAGTCAACGGCTTATGCTCCAAAATGTTTTTACATCAATTGCGCTTTTTAACATCTGATGCACCGGAAGTAGAGATCTCGCGGATCAGACCGGCACCCTTGTAATATACATCGCTGGCGCCGGAGGCTTTTACCTTAAGTTCTTTGTTGACAGTGATATTGACATCACTGGCGCCGGAGGCGGAAACATCGCAATAGTCGGCCGAGAGGTCAAAGCCTTTCATATCACTGCTGCCGCTGAGGTCTACCCGCAGGTTGGTGGTTTTGCCGGCAATAACAATATCGCTGCTGCCCGAGGCGCCCAGTTTGAGGTTGGTTACTGAAACCGACCCCTGAAAATCGCTGGAACCACTTAGTGATACCTCCAGGTCGCTGCCATTGAGGGTGCCATCGGTTTTGATATTGCAGGCGCCGGAGGCTGTCAGTTTATACAGCACAGGAGCCGATACATAGGCACGCATGTATTTGGGGCCCCAGCCGGCAGAACTGCCCTTATAGCCAATATAGAGGGTGTTGTTGCGCACTTCGGTGGTCATGCTTTCCACATACTTGGCCTCGCTGGCGCTCACCGCCACGGCCACATTTTTGTCTTGCGTAACCACCAGGTCAATGGCGCTGCTCACAGCAATGGCATTGAAGGGGCCGGTGTTGCGCACCTGCACATTGGGATCTTTGATAACGGTTTGGGTGTGGGCCTGCAGGAACCCGAGGTTCAAAACAACTGCAAGCATCAGGGCATAGCGTTTCATATAGATAGCGTTTTTTGAGAGTTTTTGACGTTTGTGGCAGACCGCCTGTGCGGGCAGGTCGCCCCCTTTCCGGAAGCGCCGGTGCGCGGCACTGTTTTCAGGCGTTCCGGATTCATTTGTGGAACGGCAGCGGGCCCCAATTGTTACAGGATGGAAAAAAATATTTAGCCGTTACCCCAAAATCCTAATTTCGTGCGCACAATCGCCCGGGGTGTTTCAGGGCCTGAAACCTGAGACTGAGAAAGTACCCGTTGAACCTGATCAGGATAATACCTGCGAAGGGAAGGCAGCCATCTTGCGCCATTTGAGGCTACAGGCAGGAGCATTCCGGGCAAATTCAAATCAGGAAAGATCATGAGAAGAATTTGCATTGTTTTTGCCTCCGTATGGATGGCCTTCACCGCCAACGCACAATCTGTATTGAAACTCCAGCTCCGCGATGCGGCGGGAATGCCGCTAGAAGGAGCCACCGTTACCGTAAAGCAGCAGAAATCCACCCTGGCCGGTACTGCCGGGGCCGATGGCCGTGCCAACCTGCGGGTGGCAACCGGCAGTTTCCGGCTGCAGGTGAGCCATACCGGCATGGAGGCCTTCGACAGCCTGCTGGCCGCCGTGCCAGCCGGCATTCTCTCTATCACCCTGCAACCCGCCCGGTCGGCCCTGCAGCCCGTGGAAGTGCGCGGAATACGGGCTGGCAGCACCGCCCCCTTTGCCAAAACCGACCTCACAAAGACCTTTATTGAAAAGAACAACCTGGGGCAGGATATCCCCTTCCTCCTCAACCAAACGCCCGGGGTGGTGGTGAACAGCGATGCCGGCAATGGCATCGGCTATACAGGCATCCGGATCCGCGGCACCGATGCCTCGCGCATCAACATGACCATCAACGGTATCCCCTACAACGACGCCGAAAGCCAGGGCATCTTCTTCGTAAACCTGCCCGACCTGCTCTCCTCGGTGAGCAGCATCCAGGTTCAGCGCGGCGTGGGCACCAGCAGCAACGGGGCCGGTGCCTTTGGGGCCACCATGAACTTCAGCACCCACAGCTATAACCCCGAAGCCTATGCCGAAATCAACAATTCGGCAGGCAGTTTCAACACCTTCAAGAATACCGTGAAAGTGGGCAGTGGCCTCATCGGCAAACACTTTACCATTGACGCGCGCCTCTCCAACATCAGCAGCGATGGTTTCATAGACCGAGCTTTCAGCCGCATGCAGAGCGGGCAATTCACGCTGGGTTATTATGGCAAGAAATCGTCGCTCCGATTCAACGCCATCCTGGGCCGCGAAAAGACCTACCAGGCATGGTATGGCGTGAGCCAGGCCGACCTGAAGTCGTCGCGCACCGTTAACTATGCCGGTATGGAAAAACCCGGCGAGCCCTACGACAACGAAACCGACAACTACTGGCAGAACCATTACCAGTTGTTCTTCAACCACGAGTTCAATGCCAAGACCCTGTTCAATACCGCTTTCTACCTCACCACCGGTCGCGGCTACTACGAGCAGTACAAGGCCGCGGAAGACCTGGCCGATTATGGCATTGCGCCCATCAATACACCGGGCGGGGTGGTTACGGAGAGCGACCTCATCCGCCAGCTCTGGCTGAAAAACAAGCTCTTTGGCCAGATCTTTTCCCTGCAGATGCAACGCGGCAAGAGCGAATGGACTGTTGGTGGCGGATGGAGTTATTATCCTGGCCAGCATTTTGGCGATGTGATCTGGACGGCGGCACAGCCAGACCTTACCCGCCGCTGGTATGACTACGATGCCCGCAAAGCCGATGCCAATGCCTATGTGAAGTGGCAATATGCCCTGAACCCTGCGTGGAAACTGTTTGCCGACCTGCAGTACCGTTTTGTGCATTATGAAATAGATGGTTTCCGGAACAACCCGGGCGTGCAGGTGAATGAGCAATGGAACTTTGTGAATCCCAAGGCGGGCCTCTCCTACAGCAAGGGCAACTGGACCGGTTTCCTCAGCTATGCCATGGGCAACAAGGAACCCAACCGCGATGATTTTGAGGCCGGCATCAACCAGCAGCCCACCCGGGAGCAATTGCACGATTTTGAATTCAACGTTACCAACAAGCAGCTGGCCCAAAACCTGCAGGTGGGCCTCACGCTGTACTATATGTACTACCGTGATCAGCTGGTGCTCACCGGCAAGGTGAATGATGTGGGTGCCTATACCCGCGTGAACATTGGTCGAAGGGCGTATTGCGGTACAACCTGGCCCTTAGCAGCAACAAGCTGCTCGACTTCACCGAATACATCGATGATTACGATAATGGCGGACAGCAGGCAGTGTACCATGGAACCACTGATATTGCGCTGTCGCCCTCACTGGTGCAGTTTTTCTCGGCTTCCTACCTGCCC
>JALOMZ010000376.1 GCA_025455205.1 Chitinophagaceae bacterium
GGGTGGCGCTGCCATCGCCGTTGGCCCTGCGCGTGATGTTCACACGCCACCAGTCGGGGCCCTGCTCCAGGTATTGCCAGGTGAAAACATTGCCCAGTTCCCCCAGCATCTGATAATACAAGGGCTTGGGGTCATGATCGTTATGAATCAGCAGCGTTTCCCCGGGTGCCAGCAGCGCAAAGCGCTCAAAAATGGTGGGGTGCTTTCGTTTGGGTTCCAGTTTCGTTACATCCAGTTCCTGGTACGGCATGTTGGTGGGTTTAATTGTGTACGGTTGGTTGCAGGAACAAAAATAATCCATTGCATTAATAAAAGTAAATAAATACTTTTATTTGACCATTGAATGACAAAATCCAAAAGGAGACTAGTATGAAAACAGGGAAAATAAGTAGCAGGCCCCTGGTGTATTCCTGTTCAGGCTGCAGCAGTGCTGCCCAGCTGGCCAATCACCTGGCCCTGGCACTGGACAGGGATGGACAGGCCGAGATGTCGTGCATAGCCGGTGTTGGGGCAGGCATTAAGCCTTTGGTAGAACTGGCTCGCAGCGGCCGGCCGCTGGTGGCCATCGATGGCTGTGCCCTGGCTTGTGCCAAAGCCTGCCTTGCGCAGCAGGGCCTGGCGCCCCAACTTCATGTAACACTTTCGGAGTGGGGCATCCGCAAAAGGAAGCACCAGGATTTTGACCTGGCCGATGCAGCCCGCATGCGGAATAAGCTGCACCAGTGGCTGTGTGATCTGGACAACCACCCGGGGCAATGAGAGGCTGGCTGGGGCGAAATGGCATCGGCGGGGAAAAATATCCGACCTTTGACGCCCTGATGGAAAAAACAAACTTCATTGATTATATCCGCGTGTTCTGCAAAAGTGGCCATGGCGGCGCCGGAAGCAAGCATTTTGCACGCACCAAGTTCAACCCGAAAGCCGGTCCCGATGGCGGCGATGGCGGTCGCGGCGGTCATATCATTTTGCGCGGCAATGCTCAGTTGTGGACACTGCTGCACCTGCGTTATTATAAAAACGTGATTGCCAGCAATGGCCAGCATGGCGACAAAAACCTGAAGACCGGGGCCGATGGCGAAGACGTGGTGATTGAAGTGCCCCTGGGTACGGTGGCTTTTGATGAGGAGACCGGCGACCAGGAGGCGGAAATTCTGGAAGACGGCCAGGAAGTGATCTGGCTGAAGGGCGGTCGCGGAGGCCTGGGCAACAAGCATTTTGCCACGGCCACCAACCAGGCCCCGGAATATGCACAGCCCGGCGAGCCCGGCGTGGAAGGGTGGAAGTATCTCGAGCTGAAAGTGCTGGCAGATGTAGGCCTGGTGGGCTTTCCCAATGCAGGAAAGTCAACACTCCTGAGCGTGATCACGGCGGCCAAGCCCAAGATTGCCGATTACGCTTTCACGACCCTGACGCCGCAACTGGGCATGGTGCCATACCGCGACAATCGGTCGTTCTGTGTGGCCGACCTGCCGGGCATCATTGAAGGTGCTGCCGAAGGCAGGGGCCTGGGGCACCGCTTTCTGCGCCATATTGAGCGCAATGCCGTTTTGCTGTTTCTGATACCTGCCGACAGCAACGATCACCGCAAGGAATTTGAAATCCTGCTGAACGAACTCCGCGAATACAATCCCGAAATGCTGCAGAAAGACTTCGTGATCGCCATCAGCAAAAGCGATATGCTCGACGACGAACTGAAGGCTGCCATCGGCAAAGAAATGCCTGCGGAATTTCCCCTTGTCTTCATCTCCAGCGTATTGCAGCAGGGCCTCACGGAATTGAAAGACCTGCTGTGGGACACGCTCAATAAAACTTCCACAGACACAGGCGCTGGCACCCCTTAAATACGTACTGCCGTGCCGGTGGCCACCACCATCAGCATGCTGCCATTGGCGCCAATGGTTTCAAAGTCGAGGTCAATACCTACTACGGCATTGGCGCCCAGGCCCTGGGCCTTCATGGTCAGTTCTTGCAGGGCGGTGTTTTTGGCTTCCTGGATCACGCGTTCATATGTGCCGCTGCGTCCGCCCACGATGTCGCGGATGCCGGCAAACAGGTCCTTGAAAATATTGGCGCCAATAATGGTTTCGGCCGTTACGATACCCAGGTATTGCTGAATGGGCCTGCCTTCAATGCTGTTGGTGGTGGTGGTGATCATGCAAATGACATATTTAGGCCTAAAGATAATTCCTGCCCTTTCAATGGCCATGCAAAAGGCAGGTCATTACACAGCCGGTGCTTTGGGGTGGCTACCGGTCATTTTCCACCGCTGGTCGAAAAATAAATGGCCCGGCGCTGCCTGGGGGCCTTAATTTGCCACCATGCAATCCTGTCAGTTCTGCGGCCATCCGGCCCCGCTTATCCATGTGCACGGCCATTACCAGTGCAGTGTATGCGGCACCAATGCCCTTCCTTGCTGCGATGGCGATAATTGCGACACCAACCTCTTGCTGACACAAATGCCCGGCACGGGCAATACCGGGCAGGAAGTGCCCCCTGCGCAGCAAAAAGCCACTGCCTGACGACAGTGGCTCTCAATGCACTTCTATTCTGATGGCATGCTTCAGCTTCCTCCTTTGTAGGCGGCCACCAATGCCTGCAGGCTGGCCTTTGCGTCGCCGTACAGCATGCGGCAGTTGTTGCGGAAGAACAGCAGGTTTTCCACCCCGGCAAAACCTTTCCCTTTGCCCCGCTTCATCACAATCACGGTGCGCGCCTTGTAGGCCTCAATGATGGGCATGCCCCACAGCGGGCTGTTCTTGTCTTCCTGTGCCGCAGGGTTCACCACGTCGTTGGCGCCAATTATCATGCACACGTCCACATTGTCCATGGATGGGTTG
>JALOMZ010000053.1 GCA_025455205.1 Chitinophagaceae bacterium
GCGGGCGCCCACCGGGTGAACAGCATGGCTGGATCGGTAGCTACGGCCGGACTTGCCGCCGCCGCATCCAGGGTAGTACCCGAGGCAGCATTCGCAGCCCGCACGGAAAGCGTTACGGCTTCTGACCGGGCTGTTTTATACTGCCCGGCCTCCGGATCGAAGAATACCAGCGACATGGGGGGAATACTGAAGGAACCGGGCTGCAGGCTTTCGAAGGCAATGCGATAGGTGCGCGAACCGGATACCGGCACATGCTGTGAGTCGAGCTGATCGGCCACCACGGTTTCCACGGGCTTCAGGCCGGTTGGCCAGTCTATGAACGGGCACTGTACCTGTGCCCACTGGCCAGCCCCTGTGATGGTCACTTCCAGGTACTGCAGCGGGCCACCTTGCTGCTGGCGCTGGTGGCGGGCTGCAAGGGCGAAAGACCCTACCGGCGTAATGGATTGATCCGGCCGGCCTGCGGAGGGCAGGGGCCGCACAGCAATTGTTTGGGGCTCCTGCGAAAGTTGCACGGCCCGGGTGACCCGGTTGCCGGGCAAAAAGGTGCTTTCGTCTTCAGGTTCAGCCTGGGCAGATTTGCGGAAAAAGGTAACCAGGGCCTCCACCCGGGCGGTGGCCAGTTGCAGGGCTCCGGTCCGAAGGGGTGTGAGTTGCACGCGCCGCAGGGCATATACCTTGAATACCCTGCCTCCGTGCCAGCGGTAAACATGACTGCCGGCCGGAATGGTAGGGGGCAGTTCAATGGTGGAGAAACCGTCAAACCCGGTACGCCGGCCCACCCGGGCATCAATACTCAGCCGGGTGTAGAGGTAATATTCTGCCACAATCGATTCCCCCTCGTAGCAGGAGGATCGGCTCACCACTGTTTTCAGGAAGAGGTTTTTGTCAATTTTGGCGGCCGGGTCTTCGCCGGGGCCGAGTACATACCCGTCGAGGGTGAAGGCCGTGCTGTCGGCCGGGGCATCCTCCTGCGCATAAAGACGGGGCGCCAGGAGGCAGAGCAGCGCCACGCTGTACAGGATGTGCAGGAACCATATGGGGCGGGTATTCTGCATGCAGCGCGGCAATTTATGCATAATGCCGGCGGCTGGCCTGCTGCCCATCCAATTTAACCAAACCCTGCACATCTTCTCCTTGCCATTGCCTGACGGCTTTTCACCAGGTGTTTAAAAGTTGGTTGGTGGCCCAGGGAGCCCGCACGGATATCTTCACCCCGCAAACCACAAATCAATTGATATGCTTTTCCAACTCCTGCAAGAACTGGTAGATCCTGTAAATCCTTTCGAGGTATCGGAGGATGAAGGGTACCGGCCGGGTCAGATAGGCTATCAGCTTACCGAAGAAAATGACCTGGACGGAGCTGACCTTATTTTGCTGGGTTGCGATGAATGGCGGGGCATGGGGCAGCGCCAGAGTGCCGGCAACACGGCTGCCGTGCGCCGTCAGCTGTACACGCTGTTTCTGTGGCATGGCGCCATACGTATTGCCGATGCAGGCACCCTCCGCAGCGGCTCGCAGCTTACCGATACCTATGCGGCAGCCCGCATGGTGATACGGGAACTGCTTCGCGCCGGCAAGCGGGTACTGCTCTTTGGCGGCAGCCACGACATCTCCCTGGCCCTGTACCAGGCGTTTGCGGAAGAAAGGCAGCTCATTGAATGCACTGCGGTGGATGCACTGATTGACCTTGACCGGGAACAGCCCTTCCCGGCCCATAAATTCCTGCTGGACATGCTCACCAGTGAGCCCAACTATGTAAAGCAGTTCAACCTGGTGGGTTTCCAGAGCTATTTTGTGAATCCGCAGCTGCTGGAAACCATCGACAAACTGCGGTTTGACTGCTTCCGCGTGGGCAAGGTGCAGGAGAAACTGGAGGAGGTGGAGCCTTCCATTCGCTCCAGCCATCTCTTCTCTTTTGACCTCAATGCCCTGGCCCATGCCTATGCCCCCGTGAACAGCCTCTCTCCCAACGGTTTCACCGGCCAGGAGGCCTGCAAACTGATGCAGTATGCCGGTATGAGCGGCACCAACCGCGTATCGGCCATTCACGGATTCTGGGGCAAGGACCCTCACGGACTTACAGCTATGCAGGTGGCCCATATGATCTGGTATTTCATAGACGGCATACAGAAGCAGCTTCATGAAACCCCGCTGGAGGAGCGGCAGGGCTATAATGAGTACCATACCCTTTGTGCGGAAGTGGACACCCTCTTTTTACAGAGCCGCAATACGGGCCGGTGGTGGATGCAGCTGCCCGACCAGTCGTTCATTCCCTGCACCTATACAGACTACCTGGTGGCCAGCCACAACGACCTGCCGGAAAGGTGGCTGCGGGCGCAGGAGCGGATGTGAGGAAAACTGAGGTTTGAAGGTTGAGGTTTGGGTTTGGGTGTTTGTTGTTTTTTGTTTGTTGTTTTTGGTTGGGGAGTTGCATGAATCACTTACGCAGTTTTGTGCAATAATGGTTGTTTTATATTGTACTACAACCGGCGGTTATAGGAGGTGCCGGTTAGCATAATCTGGCTTATTTTTGGGCATGTCCCATTTGCCCCATCTGATTACCGACCTGGCCCTGATTCTGGGCGCGGCGGGGGTAACCACCCTGTTGTTTCGCCGGCTGAAGCAGCCCGTGGTACTGGGTTACATCCTCTGCGGATTGCTGGTGGGTCCGCATTTCCAACTGTTCCCGACTGTTACCGACCTGGCTGCCATCAAGACTTGGGCAGAGATCGGGGTTATCTTCCTGCTGTTTGCGCTGGGCCTGGAATTCAGTTTCAAGAAGCTGGCCAAAGTGGGATCTACGGCCGGCATCACGGGTGTGATTGAAATTACCGCCATGATCCTGGTAGGCTACACCGCCGGGCAGTTGCTGGGCTGGCCGTTTATGGACAGGCTCTTTCTGGGCGGCATACTGGCCATTTCGTCCACCACCATCATTTTCCGGGCGTTTGAGGAACTGGGTATCAAAACCCGGCAGTTTACCAGCCTGGTGCTGGGCGTGCTGATTGTGGAAGACCTGGTGGCCGTGTTGCTGATGGTGCTGCTGAGTACCATGGCGGTGAGTAAGGAGTTTGCCGGCAGTGAGATGTTGCTGGCCATTGGCAAGCTGCTGTTCTTCCTGACCCTCTGGTTCCTATTGGGTATTTTCCTGCTGCCTACGCTGCTGAAAAAGGCCTCCAAATGGCTGGGCAGCGAAACCCTGCTCATTGGGGCTATTGGCCTCTGCCTGGGCATGGTGGTCTTTGCCGACCGGGTGGGGTTTTCGGCTGCCCTGGGCGCCTTTGTAATGGGGTCCATACTGAGTGAAACCGTCTATGGCGAAAAGATAGAGCACCTGATGACGCCGGTGAAGAACCTGTTTGGCGCGGTCTTCTTTGTGTCGGTGGGCATGCTCATAGATGCCAGGATGCTCTGGCAGTATATCGGACCCGTGCTTCTGCTTTCAGGACTGGTGATCCTGGGCAAACTGCTATTTGTGTCGGGCGGGGCGCTGGTGGCCGGCCGGCCGCTGAAACAGGCCCTCCAGGCAGGTACAGCCATGACGCAGATCGGGGAGTTTTCTTTCATCATTGCCACCCTGGGGCTCACCCTTCAGGTAACCAGTGAATATTTATATCCCATTGCCGTGGGGGTTTCAGTTCTTACCACCTTCACCACGCCATACCTGATTCGCCTGGCCGATCCCCTGCACGACTACCTGCAGCGGGTGTTGCCGGAATCGTGGCTCCGCACGCTGGAAAGATACAGTGCCGGTTCGCAGGTGCTGAGAAGTGAAAGCGACTGGAAGGTGTTCATCCGTTCGTTCAGCCAGCTGATTTTCATCAATTCCGTACTGTGCGTGGCCATCATCCTGCTGAGCCGCTATTACCTCAGGCCTTATCTGCTGGACATGATCAGCCATCCGGTGGTGGCTGGGCTGGTGGCAGTGGGCATCAGCCTGGCAGCCATGGGGCCCTTCATCTGGGCGCTGACGGCCCGCCCCATACAGGGCACTGCTTACAAGGCCCTGTGGCTTGACAGCAAGTACAACCGGGGTCCGCTGGTGAGCCTCGAAGTATTGAGGAGCCTGGTAGCCGTACTGTTAATGGGTGTGCTGCTCAGCCAGTACTTTCCGGCCGGCATTGCCATTGGCGGCACGTTGGTGGTACTGGGTGTGGTGCTGGTAGTGTTTCGCCAGAAGTTGCAGGGCTTCTACCATCGCCTCGAACAGCGATTCCTGCATAATCTTCATGAAAAGGAAATGGCCCATCAACAGCAGACCATGCTGGCGCCGTGGGATGCCCACCTGAGCAACTGCCAGATAAGCCCGGCTTCGGGCTTCATAGGCCGCACCCTGGAAGACCTGCAGCTGCGGGAACTGTACGGCATCAATATTGCCTTCATCCGGCGTGGCAACAAACTCATTTATGCGCCATCGCGCTATGAGCGTTTGTATCCCCACGATGAGATTGGGGTGATAGGCACCGATGTGCAGCTGCAGAAGTTCACCCAACTGGTAGAATCCGAGGCCGATGAAGCCATACCGGTAGATGTATTATCGGAAGAAATTGTGCTGCAGAAGATTATAGCCGACCAGCATAACCACCTCAGCGGACAGACCATCCGGGGCAGCGGCATCCGGGAAAAGACCAACGGCCTGGTGGTGGGCATTGAGCGAAGGGGCGAACGCATTCTCAATCCTTCCTCCTACACGGCTTTTGAATGGGAAGACATCATCTGGCTGGTAGGCGACCGCCGGAAGATAGCAGCCCACTATTTTGGCGAGCATCCGGCCGAACCTGTTGACAAAGGCCGTTGAGCATCCGTTAATGGCTGCCAGGGTCAAAGGGTATGGGTGGCCTTCTTCAAAGCAGCTGACGTGCCTTGTCAATTACCTCCCGGCTGCCCATCACAATGAGTCGTTCCCCTTTCATGGCAATATAGTCGGGCTGCGGGTTGCGGCGGTACTTGCCGTCGGTTTGCTTCACCCCAATCACATTGCAGCCGGTGCGCTGCCAGAGATTGAGCTCGCCCAGGTTCACGGCTTCGCGCACTTCCAGTTCTGCTACCTGAAACCGGTCGTTGTACGACGTAGAAAGCATGGAGAGGAATTCCTGCACATCGGGAATCATTACCAGCGAGGCCATGTGCGCGCCTCCCAGTTTGTCGGGCATGATCACATTGGTGGCGCCGGCAATCTTTAGTTTTTTGATGGAATGGTCGTCGCTGGCCCGGCTGATGATCACCAGGTCGGGGCAGAGCTGCCGGGCGGTGAGTACCACAAACAGGTTGTCGGCGTCGTTGGGTAATGCGCTGATCAATGCCCGCGCCCGCATGATACCTGCTTCCACCAATACTTCATCCTTGGTGGCATCACCAGGGATGATCAGCTCCGCATCCTCCTCAGCTTCACCTACCAGGTGCTGGCGCTGCTCTACCACAATAAAGGGAATCCCGTTTTTCCGCAGCACGTCACAAGCCTGCCGGCCATTGCGGCCATGTCCGCATACGATTACGTGGTTTTCCATGCGCTGTAGTTTTTTGGATTGCCTGAATAGTCTGTATTGCCTGCGCCACTCCCCGTCGAGCAGCAGGCGGGTTACCATGGTGATATAATAGGCCACAGTGCCAATGCTGGCAATGATCAGGAAAATGGTAAACAGCTTGCCGGCATCGCTTAATGGTTGTATTTCGCCAAACCCTACCGTGCCCACCGTAATAATGGTCATATACAGGGCATTCAGCCAGCTATAGCCATCAATGTACACATACCCCACAGTGCCAATGACGCTCAGGGCAACCAGGATCAGCACCGGGCTGGCAAAGCGCTTGAAGAGGAGCCATCGGGTGAGTTTTCCGCTCAATGTGTTAAATGGACGTTGGTTTACGTAGATTGTGGCATTCAAATTAAGGATAATCTATGAGGAGAAACAAGGAGCTGTGTCACCTTGCCATTGTGATGCTTATGCTGGTGGGTTGCACTGCATCCAGGAAAGGCCAGGGTTCGGCCGATGGATTGCAGGTGCTGCTTGCCGACAGCGCCCTGCGCAACGCCCATGTGGGTGTGGTGGTGCAGGATGCAGAAACCGGCCGCTTAATCAATGCCCACCAGGCCGACAAATACTTTGTGCCAGCCAGCAATACCAAATTGTGGACCCTGTATGCCGGTCTTAAATACCTGGGCGATTCGCTGGTGGCAGGCTACCTGTTGCCGGAGAATGATTCGGTAGTGTGGTTTCGGTCCAATGGCGATCCTACTTTCCTGCACCCCGATTATGCTGCCCAGCCGCTGGCCGGCCAACTGGCCCGGTACAAGTCGGTATTGTGGCAGAACGCGCAAATGCGTACTACAGAATACGGCAATGGCTGGAGCTGGAACGATTACGATGCCACCTATATGGCGCCCCGCAGCAGCATGCCCCTGTTTGGGAATGTGGCCACCTTCTTTGTGAAAGACGGATCAGTACAATCCACTCCTGCTGTAGCCCGCAACCTGATCGGTAATGCTGAATTCTTCCGCGATACCGCGCTGAGCATTTTCCGCAAATTTGATGATCCCTATTTCACCCTGCTGCAGCCGGGCCGGTCTAAAAGGATCACCACTACGCTGTTCCTCACACCGCAGTCTGCCTCCTGGCTGGCCGCAACACAATTGGGTAACGACTGGTATTTTGAAACGCCGGCCGGCATGTCGGCTCCGTCGTCTTCCGGCAGTGCGTGGAAGATTGTTCATTCCCAGCCCACCGACAGCATGCTGAAACCCTTGATGCACCGCAGTGATAATTTCTTTGCGGAACAAACCCTGCTGATGGTAAGCCAGCAATGGAAGGGCTATATGGATGAGCGCACTGTGATCGACTCCATGCTGCGTACCGACCTGAAAGGCCTGCCCCAAAAGCCGCGCTGGGTGGATGGCAGTGGCCTCAGCCGCTACAACCTGTTCAGCCCGGCCGATTATGTATGGCTGCTCAACAAAATGCGGCAGGAGTTTCCCATGCAGCGGATGCAAAGCATCTTACCTACGGGTAATACGGGTACACTGACCAACTACTACAAATCCTTGTCCGGAAAGATCTTTGCCAAAACAGGTACGCTGGCGGGGGTAGTAGCCCTGAGCGGCTACCTCTATGCCAAAAGCGGCAGGCTGCTGCTGTTCAGCGTGCTGGTGAACAACCATAATGGTTCGGCACCCGCGGTGCGGAGGGCTGTAGAGAATTACCTGCTGGATGTGTGGAACAAGTATTGATCTGTAGATAGATGTGTTGCCACGGGTGCACATACAAAAAGGGGTAGGCCTGACAAGCCTTCCCCTTTTTATTTACTTTTTGCTGTTATTTCAAATTGAATACAATGGGTTGTTTCACCAGGGCAACCACCTTCTGCCCGTTCTGTTCGGCCGGCGCCCACTTGGGACCTTGCCTGATGAGGCGGATGGCTTCCTCGGCCAGTCCGGCGCCCGGGTTGTTCAGTGCTTTTATATCTGAAATACTGCCATCTTCATGCACCCTGAACTGCACGGTAACGGTGCCGGTGGTATTCGAAAGCCTTGCCAGTTCGGGGTACTGTATGTTCCTTTCCAGGTAACGGCGCCATGCGTCGGCACCGCCCGGGAAGGAGGGCATCCTATCGGCCTTGGTAAAGACGTTGTCGGGATCCTTCGTACTGATCTCTACTACCCCCCGGCTGCCTTCGCTGCCATATTTGGCCACGGCTGTTTCTCCCTTGAGTACATTAATGGTGCTGATGGATTCAGGAGACATCTCACGGATCTCTTCCTGCGAGCTGCGTTGCCCGTTTACCACGAAAAGCGGATCGGCTTTGGCACTGTCTTTCTTATAGCCTACTACCGTGATGGTATTGGCCCGCAGGGTAACTGGTTCACCGGTTGCATCTGTTTTGGCCGGGTCCTTTCGGTAGCCTGTTACGGTTATGACATTGCTTCCCGCCTTAGGCTGCTCCGCGGTTACGACAGTCTGGTTGCTGTAATCGGCATTCCGGGGCGTGATCTTCACCACGCCGTTCCTGCCTTTCTCGCCGTACAACTTCTGGGCCTGTTCTCCTTTGTACACCTGAATTTCCTGGATCTGTTCGGGTGCCAGCTGGCGCATCTGCGCTTCTGTTATTTCCAGTCCTGCATAAATATAAAGCGGTGTTTTGTCGCCGGTGGGCAGGCTTGCGGCAGGTGAGGCCGGGGCAGCGGGCGCCGGGGGTGGTGGTGGCGCCACCGGATAGCCCTTGGCTTTGGCTTCCTGCAGCGGCAGGGTCATTTGGCGCCCGTCTCGCATGGTATAGGCCACAAAGGTCTTGCCATCCTTTTCCCACACATTGATGGTGATGATGCTGTCGGCGGTGGCTGTTTTGGCCGGTGCGGCCGGAGGCGCCGGTGCTGTCTTGGCCGGTGGCGGGGGTGGCGGGTTCTTCTGGGCTTGTACCTGTTCTATGCCCAGCACCAACAGGCAGGTGGTAGTGATCATGAGCACCAGCCCGCTGATGCGGCGCAGGTAGCTGTATTTCGGTTGGCGGGAAGTAGTGATCATGTGTAATCTTCTTTTGAGGTGGGAGGTAAAAAATGGATTACTGAGAGAGGGTGTGGGAGCGTTGTGTGCGGCCTGCAGGATCATGGCGGCAAAGGCGGCGCCATCGTATCGCGCAATGGCTTTCTGGTCGGCCAGGAACTCATG
>JALOMZ010000377.1 GCA_025455205.1 Chitinophagaceae bacterium
GGCCGCCCTGCGGCGGAATGTCCGGATGCTGATCATCGTGCGTGGTGCACATGGAGGCCGCATTCTTTCTTGCTGGCATCTTCCCACCACCAGCGTCCGGCGCGGAAGTCTTCGCCAGGCTGTATGGCGCGGGTGCAGGGGGCGCAGCCGATTCTTACAAAGCCCCTGTCGTGCAGGGGATTGGACGGTACCTGGTGCTCCGTGATGAACTGGCGTACCTGCTGGCTGGTCCAGTGCAACAAGGGATGGAATTTGAACACGCCGTGGGTGTCATCCCATTCTGCCTGCCGCATCTGGGTTCTGTTGGGGGAATGTTCTGCACGGATGCCGGTGATCCATACCTGCCGGCCCTGCAGGGCCCGCTGCAGCGGCTCCACCTTGCGGATATGGCAACAGGCTTTCCGGTTTTCGAGGCTCTCGTAGAAAGCATTGGGGCCTTTGGCTGCCACAAAATCCTGCAAGGCAGCGGCATCGGGGTAGTAGGCCGTGATGGGCAGACCGTAGCGTTCCAGTGTGGCTGTCCAGGTGGAATAGGTTTCCGGAAACAGCCGGCCGGTGTCGAGCGTGAACAGCCCGATGTTGGCGCCGCCGGTGGCAATGAGGTGCGTGATCACCTGGTCTTCGGCGCTGAAGCTGGTGGAAAAGACCACCTGCCCCGGCCAGGCATCGGCAATGGTCCTCAGTGTTTCGGCGGGATGATCGGAGTCGAGCAGTGCTTCGAACCGAATAAGCCGGTCATCCTTTGTCTGCGTGTTCATACAATCTGATGTTTAACAATGATCCAATGAAGCAGGCCGGCAATCGTGTTGTCATCAACAGCTGTTACCTTCTCCTCACTTCGTTTCATTATCATCATCAGAGACGCAAGTTGACGTTCGTATTAGCAGGGTCAAAAATAGCAGCCTCGCCATAGAATCAAAAATAAATTTCTACTAAATTGGTGAACATTAATTGCCTGGGAGCCGGGAGCGCCCTGAAAGTCTTGTGGGGCAAGGGTTTTGGCGAAAGGAAAAAATTTTATCAAACAGAAAAAATTTCTGTTTTGGGCAATGGTTGGCTTTTTTTTCAGAAAAAAAGTTTGGAAATCTGAAATCGGTCCCATTACATTTGCTGCAGTTCTTTCAAAACCACTTATCAAGAAAGGCAGAGGGATATGGCCCGATGAAGCCTTGGCAACCCTACCGGAATACTCGCCCGGTAGAAGGTGCCAACTCCATCCTGCACGGTTGCGCAAGCGGCCTGGCGGAGAGAGATAAGTCAGAGATCAAGTTTGATATTACATCGTATTAGCATACACATCAAGCTCATCCTGACTTACCGGATGAGCTTTTTTTGTACCCCGTATTGCCATACATGGCAGCAGGATCAATAGCCGGTGCGTGTGGCACGGCCGGCACTAAGGATCACCCGGTAAGTCTTGCACTCCTCTCTGATAAGTTTTTGAAGCGGCCCTCACCCGGCTTTCTCCCGCAGGCCCCACGAAGCCTGCGGGAGAATGGGTGGCAATTTTTTAAACTTCCAAAAAACACAAACACCATGAGCCAATTACGATTTGAAACCCTTCAGCTGCATGCCGGCCAGCAAATTGATCCCACCACCAAGAGCCGCGCCGTACCCATCTACCAAACCACTTCCTATGGTTTCGACAATGCCGAACATGCCGCCAATCTCTTTGGCCTGAAGGCTTTCGGCAATATTTATACCCGCATCATGAACCCCACCAATGATGTGTTTGAACAGCGTATAGCTGCCCTCGAAGGAGGTGTGGCGGCTGTGGCGGTGAGCAGCGGCCAGGCAGCCCAGTTCCTCGCCCTCAACAATATCCTGCAGGCCGGCGATAATTTTGTGACCACCTCCTTTCTGTATGGCGGCACCTACAACCAGTTCAAGGTGGCCTTCAAGCGCCTGGGTATTGAAGCGCGCTTTGCAGAGGGCGACAGTGTGGAGAGCTTTGCCAAACTCATTGATGCCAACACCAAAGCCCTGTACCTCGAAACCATTGGTAATCCGCGCCTCAATATTCCTGATTTTGAAGCCTTTGCTGCCCTGGCAAAGGAATACGACCTGCCGCTGATTGTTGACAACACCTTTGGTGCCGGCGGCTATTTCTTTCAGCCACTGAAGCATGGTGCCCATGTGGTGGTGGAAAGCGCCACCAAATGGATTGGCGGCCATGGCACCAGCATTGGCGGTGTGATTGTGGATGGCGGCAACTACAACTGGGGCAACGGCAAGTATCCGCAGTTCAGCGAACCCTCCGAGGGTTATCATGGCCTGGTGTTCAGGGATGTATTTGGGGTGAACAACCCGCTGGGCCTGCCTAATATCCAGTTTGCCATCCGGGCGCGGGTGGAAGGCCTGCGCGACTTTGGTCCCGCCATCAGCCCCTTCAATTCTTTCCTCCTGCTGCAGGGCCTGGAAACCCTGAGCCTCCGGGCTCAGCGGCATGCCGAAAATGCCCTGGCCCTGGCACAGTGGCTGGAGCAACATCCGCAGGTGGAGTATGTGCTGTATCCGGGACTGGAAAGCAGCCCCTACCATGCCAACGCCAAAAAATACCTGAAGCATGGCTTCGGCGGTGTGCTGCAGGTAGGGCTTAAGGGAGGCAAGGATAAGGCTGCCCAGTTCATCAATAGCCTGGAACTGGCCAGCCACCTGGCCAATGTGGGCGATGCCAAGACCCTGGTAATCCACCCGGCATCTACCACGCACGAGCAACTGAGTGAGGCTGAACAGATTGCCAGCGGTGTGCTGCCGGCACAGGTACGCGTGAGTGTGGGCATTGAACATATTGAAGACATCAAAGCCGATTTCCAGCAGGCA
>JALOMZ010000054.1 GCA_025455205.1 Chitinophagaceae bacterium
CTCTGTGGTGATTTTGCTGCAGAGCTCGCTTACTTCGTGAAAGATGGATATCATATCAACCTCAATATATGGCATTTAGCGTTTGGCCAAACACAAGGATGTTAAACAAACAATATGTCAACTGGTTCGGTTTAAGCCTCAAAAATTACGGTTAATCAGGCTGGCCACCACTTCCCCGCTGATGAGGCTGGGCGGCACACCGGGGCCGGGTACGGTGAGCTGGCCGGTATAGAACAGGTTGGGCACTTTCCGGCTGCGGGCCGATGGTTTGAGGATGGCCGTTTGCAGCAGGGTATTGGCCAATCCATAGGCATTGCCCTTGAAGGCGTTGTAATCCGAAACGAAATCACTTACTGAAAACGACCGGTAGTACACAATATGGTCACGTATTTGCGTACCCAGCCTCTTTTCAAACCGGTCTACGATCTGGTTGAAATAACGCTCACGCAGGGCTTCATCATCCCCCTGCAGCCCGGAAGCTACGGGAATCAGGAAGAAAAGATTTTCCGCATTGTCCGGTGCCTGGCTGGGATCGGTAACCGAGGTGGCGCTTACATAAAACAGGGGATCATCGGGCCAGCGGGGTGTGGTATAGATATCACGGGCATGCGGCTGAAAAGCTGTATCAAAAAAGAGTGCATGGTGCTTAAGTCCCGGAATCTTTTTGTTCAGTCCCACATAATACAAGAGGCAACTGGGCGCCATCACCCGGCTGTTCCAGTAGTTGGAGGTGTAGCTACGGAACTGCGGATCCAGCAGTTTGGTTTCGGTGAAATGATAGTCTGCCCCACTCACCACCACATCGGCTTCCAGGAACACCGCCTCGCCGCTCTGGTTTCGGGTGTGCACCCCTGCTGCTTTACCACCGCGTACCTCAATGCCTGTAGCGGCATGGCCAAACAGGAATTGCACACCCAGTGAGCCGGCCAATTCGTGCATGGCTTCTGCTATTTTATACATGCCTCCTTCCGGGAACCAGGTGCCTCCCTTGATATCGGCATAGTTCATGAGGCTGTACAGGGCCGGCGTGTCTTCCGGCAGGGCGCCCAGGAAAAGGGCCGGAAACTCCATGAGCTCCCGGATCTTGGGATGGCGGAAATGCTTGCCAAAATGTTTCTTGATGGAATTGAACACGTCGAGGCGGAAAATGCCTTTCACCAGGTCGGCGTCCAGAAACTCCAGTACACTTTGCCCCGGCTTGAACACCAGCTTGTTGATGCCCACCTCATATTTGTAGGCTGCTTCCTCCATTACCTTGTCGAGTGCCCGTGCAGCACCCGGCTCCACCGACTCCAGCATTTGGCCGAAAGCCTCATAGCTGGCCGGAATATCCCAATGGTCGTCGGGCCAGTACACGCGGTACGAGGGATCCAGGCGGATGAGATGGTAATAATCGGATACCTTCTTGCCGAAGCAGCCGAAATAGCGTTCAAAAACATCGGGCATCCAGTACCAGCTGGGACCCATATCGAAGGAAAAACCTTCCACCTGCATGCGACGGGCCCGGCCACCCGGCATGGTATGCTGCTCGGCTACGGTTACCTGCCAGCCCGCCCGGGCCAAAAAACTCGCGGCCGACATGCCGGCAAAACCACTGCCTATTACAACTGCTTTCTTCTGGGAACTCATAGGTTATTAAAACAAATGTCCCGCCAACTTTTGTTTAACGGGACACTGAAATTAGGTGAAAAAATAAATATCCTCAGTTCCGCTCAAGATGCGCCTTCAGCAGTTTGCGGGCAAAGTGGATCCGGCTCTTGATGGTGCCCAGGGGCTCTTCCAGCATATCTGCAATTTCATGGTATTTGTATCCGTCGAAATAGAGCATAAAGGGCTTCCTGAAAATCTCGGGCAGGCTCTCCAGGGCTGCATGAATTTCCTTCAGCTTGATATTGCCTTCAGCCGGGTTGGCTACCACCGTCTGGTTGTAATTCAGGAGGAATTCGTTGGGCGTCTTATCAAAAATCGTATTCTGCTTGGCTTTGCGGCGATAGTTATTGATGAAGATGTTGCGCATGATCGTATACAACCACGCCTTTATGTTGGTACCGATATTATACTTCTCCCGGTTGGCCAGGGCACGGTACATGGTTTCCTGCAGCAGGTCGTTGGCCATTTCATGATCCCGGGTAAGGGTGATGGCAAACGGACGCAGGAAGTCGGCGTTATCCAGCAACATCTGATCGAACTCAACTGCAGACATAATATTGTGTTTAATTAATGAGACGTAAAGTTAAACGTTTTAGTTCCAGACCACCAAACTTTTTGTTTAAAATTTTCTGAAAGAAAATAAACAAAATTGTGTCCAACGTACACAACCGCCGCAGGTGCCCGCCAACGCCAGAAAAGCGGTTGAACATCAATAAGCCCCATGGGGCACCAAAAGAAACCGGCCGCCCTGCAGGAAGCAGGCGGCCGGTTCAATATGGGTCAAAGAGGATGCCGGATCAGAGGGTGGCAATATATTCAATCACTTCCTGGAGCGACTGCTTGAATTTGATGTTGCCTGCCAGCTTCTTTTTGTATTGCTGGGTGAGTCTTCCGGAGATGATGATCTGGCTGTTGGGCAGCCTGGAGGACACATTCTGCAGGAACCGCTCGAAATTGAAGTTATTGGCCACCGAGGTGAGGTGGGTATAGATGAAGCTGGGATTCTTCACCCGTACAATATATTCCAGGTCTTTCAGGGGTACATTGGCACCCAGGTAGAATACCCGTACCCCGCGGCTTTTCAACAGGTAATAGATAAAGAGCAGGCCCAGTTCGTGATGCTCGCCCTCCGGCAGGAAGAGAAGCATGGTGTTGCTGGACTGCAGGTGGGAACCCGCGCTTTCGATACCTACGATCAGCTTCTGGCGAATGATATTTGTAACCAGGTGTTCCTGGGCCGGGTTGATATGGTTGGTGATCCAGAGGATCCCGATCTTTTCCAGGAAGGGGAAAATGATCTGGGAAATGGTTTTTTCAATGCCCCTGGCCATGATGTAATTATCGAGCACTTCTTCGAACTGGTCAATGTCCAGGTCAATCATGTGCTGGATCAGTTCATTGATGATGCGCTCGTGCTGGGCCTGCACCTGTGAGAGGGACAGGATTTTCTCCCGCATCTCATCGGGCTTCATTTTATCTATATGGGAGATCTTGAAGCCGTATTTATTCAGCAGTGCAACATTGAGGAGGGTCTTCAGCTCGGTATTATTGTAATACCGGATATTGGTTTCGGTACGCTGAGGATTCAGGAAGGTATAGCGCTGCTCCCATATACGTATGGTATGCGCTTTAATGCCCGACAGATTTTCCAGGTCTTTAATGGTAAATGCGTCCATGGCGTTCAGTTTGTGCGAAAGGTGTTCAGTTTTTTCAGCGAAATAGCTGTTTGAATATTGATAGGAGATTACAGTATTCTCTAACAAAGGTTGTGTGAAAATTGTTTTTCCGGAAACACGGCTCTTCCCTTTTTAGTCACAACTTACTAATAATCAAACAACTTTGAATTCATTAGCCAGGTCCAGCAGCTGCGACAGGTTTTCCAGGCCATGTTGTTGGTTGAAGCTGTTTTGTGCCCTGGCCGTAGCGTTTTGCCCCATGGCAGCCCGCAGATTTGCATCAGCCAGCAGCCGTTTCAGGGCACCCAAATAGGCGGGCAGGTCGTTTTCTGCCACCAGGAAACCGTTTATTCCATCTTCCACCATTTCCGGTATGGCGCCCACGGCCGTGCTCACCACCGGCTTGCCGGCGGCCATGGCTTCCATGATACAGAGGGGCGTGCCTTCGCTTACGGAAGAGAGCGCCACCACATCGAGGCCGGCCATCACCATGGGCATGTTTTCCTGCCAGGAACAGAAAGTGACGGTAGCCTGGTTGCCGGGATGCTGGGGCGTGCTGAACGGGAGACCCAGCTGTGCGCATTGTTGCTGCAGGGCCGGGGCCAGGGGTCCATCGCCCACATAAAAAAGACGCAGCCCGGGAAAGGCAGGCAGCAAACGGGCCACCGTCTCCAGCAGGAAGGCCGGGTTTTTGACAGCCACCAGGCGGCCAACCATGCCTATTGCCAGCTGGTGCTCATCCAGCCGGTATTGTTGCCGGAAGAGGGTGCGCAGGCGGCCAGCAGGATCGGCAAAGTCGGCCGGGTTGATACCGGCCGGGGCCACCCGCACCTTTTCGGCCGGGGCAATGTGGTAGCTATGCACCAGCTGTTTCTGTTGTCCCTGGCTCAATACCATCAGCAGATCTGTTTTACCTGCCAGCCATCGTTCCACCAGCCGTATCAGCCTGCTGGTGATAGAACCATAATATCCGCTGAAAAGAAATCCATGGTAGAAGTGCACCACCATCGGCACCTGCAGGGATGCCGCAGCCAATCGGCCGGTGAGGCCGGCCACCGGAGTATGGGTATGCACCTGGTGGGGACGGAATTGCCGGAGGATTTGCCGGAGTTTGCGATATGTCTGCACATGTTGCCAGGGCGCCAATGTGCGGTGAAACCCTTGCAGAGAAATATGTTGCACCTTATCCAGGCCCTGCAGCATAATGCCTGCGCTGCCTTCTTCCGCCCCGGGCTCGCCGGTTATCAGCAATACCTCATGGTGCTGTTGCCAATAGCGGGCCGTATCGAGGGCCACGCGGGTAGCGCCTCCCACCGACAGGCGGCCGAGTATGATGGCAATGCGGGCCATGGGGAGTTCAGGGAATTCCTATCCCAGTTTGATATTGTAGTAATCGAGGTACCAGTCGATGAATGCGCCCACGCCTTCTTCGATGGTGGTTTTCGGTTGGTAGTCGAAATCGCGCACCAGCGAGCTCACATCGGCGTAGGTCATTTTTACATCGCCGGGCTGCATGGGCATCAGGTTGCGTACAGCCTTGCGTCCCAGTTTCTTTTCAATAGCCTCAACAAATGCCAGCAGCTGCACCGGTGCGTTGTTGCCAATGTTGTAAATGCGGTAGGGCGCAGAGCTGCTGTCGCTTTCACCATGGGCCGGGTCCCAATACGGATTGGGTTTGGCTGGGCTTGCCAATACGCGGGCCACTCCTTCCACAATATCATCAATGTAGGTGAAATCCCGTTGCAGGTTTCCGTTGTTGAACAGGTTGATGGGTTTGCCTTCCAAGATGGCTTTGGTGAAAAGGAAGATGGCCATATCCGGCCTTCCCCAGGGACCATATACGGTGAAAAAGCGCAGTCCGGTGGTAGGCACCCCGTAGAGGTGGCTATACACGTGGGCCATCATTTCGTTGGCCTTTTTGGTAGCGGCATACAACGAAATGGGATGGTCGGCCGGGCGGTTGGGAGCAAAAGGGATGTCTTCGTTCAAACCATATACGCTGCTCGTGCTGGCATATACCAGGTGGCCAACATTATGCTGCCGGCAACCTTCCAGTATGTTCATGAATCCCACCACATTGGCATCTACATAGGCATAGGGATTGGTAAGACTGTAGCGTACTCCTGCCTGGGCCGCCAGGTTTACCACAGCATCAAACCCTTCTGTTTCAAAAAGCCGGTGCAGTGTTTCCCGCTCTTCCATCTGCAAGTGGATGAACCTGTAGGACGGGTTCAATGGGCTGGAGGTGAGCTTGCCAGGCAACACGGACGCACGGGGTATGCCCAGGTGGTTCAGCCTGCCGTATTTGAGGTTAACGTCGTAATAATCGTTGAGGGAATCCAGGCCCACCACCGAATGTCCTTCTTTCAGCAACCTGTTTACGAGGTGAAAACCAATGAATCCGGCGGCGCCTGTAACTAGAATCTTCATGTTTGGGGTAATGGAGCAAAAATAAGGCAGTGCCCCTGAATACTGCCAGGAACATCTGTCAACTGCTGCTGACCCGACCCTGTTCTTTTTCGCGCTGCTTGTACCAGGCCACCATGCGGGCCAGTCCTTCCTGGCTGGTGTAACGCGGTTTGAAACCTTCCGCAAAGAGTTGCTGCGCCCGGTGATGGGTGCGGGTGGCATATTTCTTTACCCGCATGGAGGAAATGGGCAAATCGCGGCCGGTGAGCCGTATCAGCAGGTCGAAGGGTTTGGCCATCAGCAACAGCAGGGTAAGCGGAAAACTGCGGGGGCGGGGCTTGCCCAGTTCCGCCGCAATGGTGAGGCCTATCTCGGCCGTTTGCAGGTGCGGCTCGTCGGCATAATTGTACACGTGCAGGCCTGGTTGCTGGTGCTGGTAGAGGTAAAAGGTGGCATCCACCAGGTTTTTTACATAGGCAATGGACTTGATATTGTCGCCCTTGCCCACATTGAAATAGCGCCCTTTGTTGATTTGGTCAATCAGCCGGAACATATTGGCTTCATTGCCTTCGCCAAACACCAGGGCCGGCCGGATAATGATGGCGGTACGGGAAGGATCCTGGCGCTGCCACTGCATCACCACCCGTTCTGCCGCCAGCTTGGAGGCCCCATAGTCGTTGCTGGGACTGGGCAGGGTCTGATCCGTAGTGGGCTCATTGCGATCGCCATATACCGCCACCGAGGAATAGAAGATCAGCTTTTTTACGCCAAACTCTGCCGCCAGGCGGCAAAGCACTTCCGTACCCCCTTCATTGACCTCAAAGTACTCTTCCTGCTCTATCCCAAAATCCTTGTGGGCGGCAGCCAGGTGAATGATGCAGTCAAATTCATGGGAGCCGAATATATTACGCATGAATGCTTTGTCCCGCACATCTCCTTTGTAAAACCGGCCATGCAATGCTGCGGGCAGGCCAGGGTGGGTATCAACCACCACAAATGAGGCATGGGGCCACATGCTTATCAAATGGGAGCCAATGAATCCCGCCCCGCCGGTTAACAATATTACTGGTGGCCTATCCATAGCGTCTTTGCCTGGTGCAAACAAATGTAGGTGAATTGCATATCGCCTCCCTGCACACCCTCATGGGCATGAGGCATGCAGAAAGCCAAGCGGACCCAGATTATAACCTTTGCTTTATCCGGTCTGGTGGTATAATACCCAAAATTCAGCAGCCCTGTTGTACATTGAGGCCATACCAAGCATTTTTGAAAATGAAAGGCATAAGCATGCAACCTGTGTTGCCGTTGTTCTTCCGGATTCCTGCATTGGCAGTTCCAATCAGGGAAATATCCTGCATCCTGACAGTCTTCTTTCTTATGGTATTATGCTCATCCGCATCTGCCCAGGCATTCCGGCCACCTTTAGCCGGCGCCGTAAGCAGGTCTGTTCAGGACAGGTTGTCAGATATGGTTTATGCCGAGGATTTTGGTGCTAATGGCAATGACAGTGAGGATGATTCAAAGGCTTTGCAGGCCGCTGTAAATGCTGTACAGGGAAGGACCATTTATTTGCGTGGCGGCACTTACTACGCCAATTTTTCCATTGCCAGAAGCAATGTACGCATAGAGGGGAATGGGGCCATTTTGCGTCCGTTCAAGAAGGGGCAACCGGTTATTTCCATTGGCACCAACAAGGCCATCAACGATATTCATCTCAGCTTCTTTGAAATTGACGGCGTCGACCGCGGGAGCGATGGTATTGCTGTGGAAAACAACCATATAGAAAACGGCTCCGATTTCCTTTCATTGGACCGGCTGATCATCATGAGATGCAGGTATGGTATGCGGGTAAACGGCCGTACTATCTGGAGCAGGTTCAACAATTGCCGTTTTGACTGGAATACGGCGGGGTTCATCATAAGTACGGCCCTGCCCTGCAATCTCCTGTATTTCGCCAATTGCACATTCAATAAGAATGAGCAATACGGTTTATGGGTGGAAAACAAAAATGCCGCCAACGAAACCTTCAAGACATTTCAATTCTCCTCCTGCAACTTCGAGGGCAATGGTATGGATGCCGCCCGCGCATACGGGGCATGGTTCAGCGGGGTGGAATCGCTGCTGCTGGAAAATATTTACTGTGAGAACAACGGCACAGAAAAGAATGAAAGTTATGGGGTAAAGATCACAGGACAGACAGGCCGCGGGCTGATCATCAATGGCGGGTGGTACGTGGGAAGCAGGTATCCCATTTACATAGATGGTGAAAAAAAATGGGGAACTATCAGGAATGTGACAGCTCAGAGCACAGGTGACAATGAGGACGACATTTTCCTGTTGACGAACTGGACCAACAACGAACCCAAAATTGAAGTGGACAAGTGCATGGGATCGGTTCACACCCGGCCAGACAACCAGGGCAATCTGCCAACGGATGGCGTTGACTGGGAGCCCAATGACCCGGCTTCTCTTTCCATGCAATACCGCAGCTGGCTGAAGATCTTTGCCAACGGTGCACATAAGGATGTGAAAGAGGTGAAGGGACTTGTACCAGGAAGATTGATCGGGTTTATCAATTACTCTCCAACGGGGCACAACATCAGGCTGGATGCCAGTCTGATGTCTGACAACCGGCCATTTGTAATACCCGCCAACAAGGCTGTGCAATTTGTAGTGGATGGATATCCAACACCCGGCAAGCTCGTTCCCTTACTCTGAGGTTAGCCTGGAAAACAGCTTGTCATATTTTTCACACATGTTCTTCCAGCTGTAATATGACTTTATCCTTGCCACCGCAAGCTCTTTCCGACGCTCTAATTCCTCCTGAGGCAAAGCTGGAATGGATTTGAGCTGGGATGCCAACTGCAGCGCATCTGAAAAATAGAACATCTC